>NZ_JBARZC010000369.1:0-2556 GCF_049649345.1 Henriciella sp.
GACGCCGCGATCGCTGCTCGACCGGTGTACCTGCAACGAGGAGAGGCTGATCCAGACCCTGTCCGGCATGCCGGACGAGTCCTTGCGTGAGATGGTTGAACCGGACGGCACGCTGAAGGTCGACTGCCAGTTCTGCGCGCGCCATTACGACATCCCGATTACGGCGGTGACAGGGTCTCTGAATTAAAAAATAGCGCGCTCTGGGAGGGAGGAGAGCGCGCCTGTCTTGGGGGACATTTTTTTAAGAGGTACCCACCCTGCATTCTGCAAGCTGAAGCGACCCGAAAGTGCGTTACCCCTTCTGGAGTATGCAAAGACTATATGCCCGGGCAGGGCAAATGGTTCCAATTTGGCTGCACTTTTCCCGGTCTTGCATCATCCCCTACGTCACGTCTGGCCGTTGTGACTGGCGGGCGATAGGCTCGGCGCCAACCACAATAACCGGGAGGCAAGGATGGCGATCACGAACAAGATATGGATGCTGCGCAAGCGGCCAGTCGGCGATGTCGGCGAGGGAGATCTGAACTTTGTCGAAGCGCCGGTCCGCGCTGTCGAAGAGGGCGAAGTCCGGATCCGGACGCTTTATCTTTCGCTCGATCCGACCAACCGGATCTGGATGTCTGATCGTGATCAGTACATGCCGCCTGTCGAAATCGGTGATCCGATGCGCGGCGGCGGGATTTCGATCGTTGAGGAGAGCCGGTTCGACGGTCTTGAGCCGGGTGACATCGTCAATACAGGTCTCGGCACCTGGTCGCTCTATCATGTGAAGCCCGGCGCGGAGGTGACCAAGCTTCCTGAGCTTCCAGGCGTTCCGCTGACCGCCTTTATGGGCCCGCTCGGCATGACGGGTATGACGGCCTATTTCGGCCTGATGGACATCGGCAAGCCCAAGGCGGGCGAGACGTTGGTCGTATCCGCTGCGGCCGGGGCTGTCGGGTCCATGGTCGGTCAGATCGGCAAGATCCAGGGGTGCCGCGTGGTCGGCATTGCCGGCTCTGACGAGAAATGCCGCTGGCTGACAGAGACAGCAGGCTTCAATGCCGCCATAAACTACAAGAGCGAAGATGTCGGTGCGGCGCTCGATACGCATTGTCCGGACGGCATCGATATCAATTTCGAGAATGTTGGCGGCGAGATCATGGACACGATCCTGACCCGTCTCAACGACTTCGCGCGCATGCCGTTGTGCGGCCTGATCTCATCCTACAATGCGACCGAGCCGGTGCCGGGGCCTTACAACTTCTCGATGCTCCTGATGCGGCATGTGACCCTAAAGGGCTTTATCGTCACTGACTATATGGACCGGTTTGCCGAAGGCATGCAGGCCATGGCGCAGTGGCTGATGGAAGGCAAGATCAAGTTTGAGACCGATGTCGTCGATGGACTTGAGAACGCACCGGCATCGCTGGAGCGTCTCTTCACCGGCAAGAATCTTGGCAAGCTCGTCGTGAAGGTTTCCGAGCCGGACTAGCCGGTCGGTTCTTCAGGGGTTTTCGCTCACACTGAACTGGCTGGCGTGGCGCCCCTTCGCGCCGACATAGTATGCCTTGATGAGCGGCAGGTCGCGCTCATAATCGCCGGTTGGCTGGAACAGACCGCCGACGCGGATCGTGCGTGTGCCATAGTCGAGGATGGTGATGAGAAGCGGCACCTCTGCGCCCATGGCGATGCGATAGAACCCGCTCTTCCAGCTGTCTGTTGCCGCCCGCGTGCCTTCGGGTGCGACTGCGAGGATCAGCCGGTCGCTTTGCGCAAAGGCCTCTGCCATCTGCTCGACCATGTCGGTGGCGGCCTTGCGATCGACGGGCACGCAGCCGAGCCATCTGACGAGCCATCCCAACGGATTGTCGACGAGTGACTGCTTTCCCATCCAGCGAAGTTTCGCCCGGTAGAATCCCGCCGCTGCGAGCATCCAGAGTCCATCCCAGTTCGAGGTGTGAGGCGCGGCCACGAGAACCGCTTTTGGCGCGTCCGGCCAGTCGCCCTCCAGTTTCCATCCCGCCGCTGCGAGCGTGAGGGCGCACACTTGCCGCCAGACAGAGGCGGTGACACCGCGGCGCGGAGAGGGCTTCGGGCGATCGCCGGATAAAGGGTTCTTGCCCGCCATCGCCACAGTCTGGTCTGAACCGGAGCGATGAACCAGCAATCTGTGCGGGAATGGCAGAACGATACGCCATTTCGGGGAATTTGCGGCGCCTCCGGCTTCAGCCCTTGCGCTTGACCGCGCCCTGAAGCGTGAAACTGAAAGCGAGGGACAGGATCAGCGGCACCCAGATCGGCAGCGTGCCGAGGCCCGGTGCTTCGAGCGCGGCAGCCAAATGATCGTCAACGCACCACCAGAGCAGGAACAGGAACATGATTTGCGTCCTCCTTCGCGGCCGAACCCTGGCAAAAGGCGCCGGGTTGGCAATCGCTCCGACAGGGACCGCGCCCGGCTATAAGCCCTGCCATGGTCGACAATTGCCAACCCCGTGCCGCCTGACAGCGAGGCCCTGTCATGGCCACTGACGGCGCGCCTGGCCCAGATGCCGCCGGCCGGCGACTGGCGCACCT
>NZ_JBARZC010000370.1:0-12819 GCF_049649345.1 Henriciella sp.
GGACTGCTCAGCGGCACGCGCTCTTTCTTCATCGACCAGCCATGAGGCCGCATCGGGGAAATCGGAGACCGCGTAATCAGACTGCGGACGGCGCACTGCTTCGAAGAAAAGCGCCCAGCCGGCCCCGAACCGGCGCAGCACATTGTTGACGCGCGCCGTGACCGCGACGAGTTCTTCCTCGGTCGAGCTTTCCAGGTCCGGGCCCCGATAGCGGAAACTTGTCTGGAAGCTGCCATCCTTGTTGAGGACGACGCCCGGCGCCACAAGGCAGGCCCAGGGAAGATAGTCCGAGAGATGCTTCGGACGGGTACGGTATTCGGCGAGGTTCAGCATGAAAGATGCTCCGCATGGCGGGCCGAGCGGCTGGCGACAGCCATGAAATCCGGGTCCTGACGGGCGACCATGACAGCCGCGCTATGCCCGACGATCCAGAGGATGAGGCCCGGCAGCCAGAGACGCAGGCCAAGGGCGAGGGCAGCGGCCAGCGGACCGATGGCGATGGCGGCCGCGCGCGGCGCGCCCGCCATCAGGATTGGCTCGGTGAGCGAGCGGTGCAGGGGGATTTCATAGCCTTCGGCCATCAGAAGGTCGCCCCGCCACCGAAGGAGAAGAAGGTCAGGAAGAAGCTCGTTGCGGCAAAGGCGATCGAAAGCCCGAAGACGATCTGGATGAGCTTGCGCATGCCGCCGGACGTCTCTCCGAAAGCGAGGGCGAGGCCCGTCAGCGTAATGATGATTACTGAGACGATGCGGGCGACCGGACCCTCAATCGAGGCGAGGATCTGGTCAAGCGGGCCTTCCCAGGGCATGCCCGAGCCGGCGGCGTAGGCTGGGGCGGCGAGGGTGATGGCGAGGGCAAGACCTGCCGCAACCGGCGCGAACCGCGTGTTGGGGCGAGAGTGGGGGTAAGTCATTGAAGGGCTCCTTGCTGGACAATGGAAAACTTGCGGGCGGCGAGGGGTTCGGTTGTATAGGTCTCGCCATTGAACCCGGTGATGCGGATCGCATCCTCGACGCGGCGTGTGCCGCCGGCGCGGGAGAGAAAGACGACGACGTCGATCGCTTCTGCGATGAGCGCGCGCGGGATGGTCTGGGTGGCTTCCCCGATCAGCTGTTCGAGCCGTGTCAGCGCGCCATGGGCTGAATTTGCGTGAAGCGTGGTGAGCCCGCCCGGATGGCCGGTGTTCCACGCCTTGAGGAGGTCGAGCGCTTCAGGCCCGCGGACCTCGCCGACAATGATGCGGTCGGGCCGGAGCCGTAGTGTTGAGCGCACCAGCGTCTTCAGATCAGCCCTGTCCCGGTGGGTGCGCAGGGCGACATGGTCCGGACCGGTGACGCGCAGTTCCCGCGTGTCTTCGAGCAGGATAATCCGGTCATCGGCAAAGCCCGGCTCTGCCAGCAAGGCATTGGCGAGTGTCGTCTTTCCAGATGAGGTGCCGCCAGCAATCAGGATATTGGCGCGGGTTTCGATGGCGGCGCGGAGCGCTGCTGCAAGGGCGGAGGGCAGGGTGCCGGCGGCCACATAGTCGGACAGGGTGAAAGGCCTGGAAGACGGCTTCCGGATAGCAAAGCAGGGCGCCGTAGCGATCGGGGGGAGGAGGCCCTCAAACCGTTCGCCCGTCTCCGGAAGTTCGGCGGACACGATGGAAGACTGAAGCCTATTCCCTTGCCCAAGGCTGGAGGCCACGATCCGGATGACACGTTCGCGATCTTCTGGGGACAGCACGGTGTCGGTCAGGGTGAGACCGATACCGTGGCGTTCGAGCCAGAGCCGGCCATCGGGATTGACGAGGACTTCGATGACATCGGGCGCTTCAAGGGCCTGGCGAATGGCAGGACTGAAGGCCGTGCGCAGCATGGCGACCTGGCGGTCGCGTGTTTCCTGATGTGTTCCGGTCTGGGTCACTGGCCCGCTCTCCGATCTTGGACTCTGAGGCACAGATTGATCGCAGAAGGTCCGTGCGGCGAGTGGGAGACAAGGCCATTGGGAACCAGTCGAGGCAGAGAGATTCAGCTGCGTACAAGCCCTATGAGCTGTGCGCCGGCTGGCGGGGCAGGCGCCTTGTACGGACTGAAATCGCACCATATCGCGGAGGCAGCAGAAATAATTCTATTTAGGAGTACAGAAAAGTTGAATGACGGCACTTCGATAGCCTTATTCCGTTAAAAAATAAATCTAGGGTTTGAAATTGGTATGAGTCTTGCTCGAATTCGCCTGGCAGGGGAGTTTGCGATGAAGACATATTCTCTGAAGAGTGATGGCGTGCTGAAGCGCTATGATTATCTCTGGCGTCTGTCTCCCGACCGTTGGGCCTGGGAGTATTTGCGGCGCAACCCGGACTTCCTGCAGGACGCCGAAAACTGGACAGCCGATGACCTGTCCGAAGGCGTAGCCTGTAGTACGACCCGCATCATCAAGCCTCGGACGGCGCAAACACTTGCGCACAGATGGGGGCTCGCGCTCTTGCCCGACCCTCATGCCAGTGCATTGGATGCTGATGTGATCTGGCAGAAGACTGTCTATCCTGATCAGTTCGAGGTGCATGTCAGCCCGAGAGCCGCCGGGGAGATGTGCGACATCTGTGAGAAGGTCGCGCCCCTCTATTCCGTGACGCTCTTCACAGACCGTCAGGGAAGGGAATTCCTGCTTCTGCGCGGACAGGGACACGTGATCCAGGTGCGCTGCACCGGTCTGTCATTGCTGAGCCTAGAGCCGGTCCGCATGAAGCTGCAGGTTTCAGATGTCGAGGCGTATGAACGCCAACTCAGGGCTTACAAGGACGCTCTGGCGCTCTATGGCCCTGTCCCGGAGGCGCAGGCGCCGCTCTGGACCAAGCGGACACAGATGCTCAGGGATGGGCTTGTCGCACTCGACTGCAAGGCGCTTGGATTGAGCAGGAAGGAGATTGCAAGGGTTCTGTATGGCCCGGAAGCGGTCGAGGAAAACTGGGGCGCGGTCGGCTCCACCATGAAGGACAGTCTGCGTTACCTGGTGAACAAGGCCAAGGGCCTTCGGGATGGCGGCTATCTGATGGAGCTGCTTGGAGCGCGGCTTGGTCCGGAAAAAGCGGCCGCCTAGAGAGCGGTCCCGCGAATTTCACGTCATCTTGGAAGACCGACGCTGCGATCGGCACGGAATAGACCCAATAGGTCGTCTTGCCATTGCGGACGCTTTTCACCCGTTTGGGATTGCCATCATATGTGTGAGTTTCGGTGAGGCCTGTTGCCGTGATCGATGTTGGCTGGTTGGCCGTGCCGTAGACGATCGACCGACAGCGCCAGCATCACTTTTGATAAACCGGGAAGATGCCTCTACGGTTGGCGCATTGGCTTGAATCAGAGTGATGGATAACTGTGACACTTCGAATGGATCGACTTCATTTGAACGCGCTGGGTGAGGCCTCTGAGGTCCTGTCGGCCGCCGATGTTGTGATTGCACTCGCTTCCAGCGCTGTCATGAGAAATGATGAAACGCATTCGCTCGGCGAAGCGTCGCTGCCCAAAGGGTATGCGTCCATGTGTGCACGGATGATGTTCGGGAACCCGACATTTGGCCACGCGCTTACGGCGACATCGAAATTCATGGCAGCTTCACATGGCGTTTTCGAGTTGAACCTGAACACGAACGAAGGCGTCGTCCGCCTGTCTTTGGCTGCCAAAGGCCGCGATACGGCAGGAACAGCAGCCCTCGAAGCGGTCTGGATCAGCATGCTGACGATGATGGCCAACCGCTATTTGTGCGAGCACCTGCCTGTGAACAAGCTTGGAGTCAGAGCCGCCAACCGTACACAAAGCCGACTTGAGAAATCACTGGAACCTCAAGACGTGGTCCGGGAAGATACGACTTTCGTGGAGTTTCCTGAAGCTTACCTGTTGAAGCGGGGAAAATCCTGGCACACTGAGACGCCACTCATAGATTCCGTGCTGTTTACGTTCGGTTCCGGAGCGTCACTTCAGGAAGAAGAGACTGTTGCGGGAGAAGCCATTCGCTCTCTGGATTTGTACGAATCCGATACCATTCCGGCTCAACTGAGTGCTCGACAGAAGCGTCGATTGATTGGCAAACATTTCGGTGAAAATTTCCGGAGCATGGAATTGAAACGCCGGGTCGATCACGCCCTGAAACTTATCGCACAGCCGCATCTGACCATGTCGGATATCGCAGAGCGGACCGGTTATTCAGACGACCGCAGTTTCAGGCGCTTTATCAAAATGCAGACCGGCCACACGCCGTCCGCCATTCGTGAGCAGATGAGCGAAGAGATTGACCTGCAGCAGACGGATTTCCGAACTCGGCTCACCGATATCATGCGCCACCTCGAGATTTAGCGCAGTGGCCGAAAGTGTCCGGTAAGATGGCCGACTTGGTCCTGTTCCAGTCAGCCTGACTGCGGTTGCCTCCTCAAAAAAAGGGAGGAAACTCATGATATCGAGAAACAAAAGAATAAGCTGCGCGAACGCGTTTCGAGTTCTGCTATTGTCTACTGCAGCGGGCTTGCACGCCAATGCGACACACGCCCAGGCAGACGCAACCGGTTCGGTGGGTTCCGGCGGCCAGATCGATCAGGAAGGCCGGCTCGGCACCGTCACTGTTACCGCGCAGCGCAAGGCTGAAACCGATCAGGACACTCCAATTTCAATCACTGCGCTTGGTGAGGAGGCGCTTGAAGATCGCGGTATTACAGACATGGCTGCATTGCAGTTTGCGGTTCCGAACGTATCAATTGGCCAGCGCCTCGGCGCTACAAACATCACCATACGCGGCGTCGGACGCAGCATCGGTGATCCCGGCGTCGCCCTGAATGTCGACGGCGTCTACCAACCGCGCGATTTTCCGATGGCTGCTGCTCAACTCGATCTGGAGAGGGTCGAGGTGCTTAGAGGACCGCAGGGCACTTTGTACGGCCGCAATGCGAATGGCGGTGTGGTAAATTTCATCACGGCGGAGCCGACAGATGAGCTGGAGGGCTACATCAAGCTTGGCTACGCAACGTTTAACCAGAAGACAGTTGAATCGGTAACCAACATTCCTCTCAATGATCGTGTGAGAACACGCCTGTCTCTCAACTACACCGATCGGGATGAGGGGTTCGTGAAGAATATAGCAGGCGGCGAGGACCTTGATACAATCGAGAGTCTTACGGGTCGTTTTCGACTCGACGCTGACCTTACGGACAATCTGACATTGGGCCTTAACTTCAATGGCTTCGACGCCGAAGGTGCCACCGATTATTATGTGCCAACGGATGAACCCAGCTCGTACGGTATCAGCCTCAATCCCTATTTAACCACCGCAGAGGTTGCGGGCAGCTATTTTGAGACGACGGCGCTGGGCCCCACACACAGTTCACGGTCGATGCAAGCCGCCAGCGCAACGCTTGACTGGTTGGTCGGCGATTTGGCGCTGAAGTCGATCACGTCGTATCAGCGGGTTGATTCTTCATGGACGATGGATCGGGATGGCGTTGATCTGCCCATCGTGGACGCCACACAGGATGAAAGATCCGAGACCTATTCGCAGGAATTGAACATTTCCAGCAGCGTCGGACGGTTGGACTGGGTTGGCGGATTGTATTTCTACGACGACAGCTACACGCAGAGCGCCGACTATGTTTTCGAAATAGGATATGCGCCGCTTCCTCCCAACTCCACGCTTTCGTACAACACCTTGCCACTGGATACCCAGGCGCGGGCTGTATTTGGAGATTTGACCTACGCCTTTACAGATCGTTTCAGAATGATTGGCGGCGTCAGATACTCAGAAGATGAACAGGAAGGCTATCAGCACCATTTTGTCGGCTCGACACTGCCAGACACCTCTTCGACCATTACCTGCGATAGCGTCACGACGAAGCTCAGCGACAATTCGACAACCTACCGGCTTGGTGCACAGTTCGACACAACCCAGACCAGCCAAGTCTACGTCATGAATTCTACAGGCTGGAAGGCTGGAGGCCTCAACCATTCATCATGTGCCGATACGTTCGACGCAGAAACGCTCGACGCCTATGAAATCGGCTTCAAGGGTCTGTTCTTTGGTGGAAATCTGAAATTCAATACATCTGCGTTTTACTATGACTACGACGATTTTCAGGTGCGCGAGGTTGTTGGCATCTCTGCGTCAGTGACCAATGCCGGTAGCGCCACAGTTCAGGGGCTCGAAATTGAAACGGAATGGGCCCCTGACGATCATTGGGTCCTCAACGGAAATCTGTCTCTGCTGGATGCGACCTACGGCGATTTCACGAATGTCGATTCTCTCAACCCCCAACTTGGTGCGCAGAACCTGGAGGGGCGCTATTTGACCAGCGCCCCGAAGGTTTCCGGCAATCTGGGCATTGCCTTTCACTCTGATACCCATAGCTGGGGCGATGTTACAGCCCGGGCTGATGCGAGTTATCGGTCTGAAGTTTTCTTCCGGGAGTTCAACACGCCGCAGGAATCGCAAGACGGTTATACCGTCGTAAACGCGAACCTGATCTGGAACAGTCCGAGCGGTGCATACAGCGCTCGTTTATTTGCGGACAATGTCTTTGACGAAGGCTACTGGACAGCGATGCTGGCAATCGATGGGTTTGGTGGACTTGCGGGCACCTACGGGCGACCGCGCCAAATTGGCATCGAGCTGAAGGCGAGGTACTGATCCATGTTTTGCCAAAAGCCCAATAGGATGGCGACCGCTCCGGTCAGCTTATTACTCATGGCCGCCACTGGACTTGTTTCCAGTTGTAGCGCAGCGCAGCTTTCTCCGCTTCCTCCTCTTCAGGAGCGCTGTGCGGCGCTGAACGGTATGTCGATCGCACCATCGAGCATTTCTATGCCTACAAACGGGGCGCGTATTACGTCGGCTCGAACACAGAGTGGCGAAGAGAAATCCGGCAACTATTGTCACGCGGCAGGTACAATTCTTTCCGTCGACCCGGCCGCTCCGCCGATCAGGTTTGAAATTGGGCTTCCCGGCGATTGGAACGGCAAAGCCCTGATGCTCACGGGCGGTGGATTTGATGGGATTGTGCCCGCCATCGACATTCCCCTCTTTGCCCAGCCTGCCGAGTTAGTGGCTGCGCCGTTGAGCCGTGGCTATGCGGTTTTTGCAAGCGACAGCGGCCACCAGGGTACAACAGAAGAAGTTGTGGCTCCCCTGATTGATGCGAGCTTCGCATTGAATGATGAGGCCCGGGATAATTATGCGGGCGACGCACTGATCAAGACGTATGACGCTGCACACGAAACCATATCCGGTTTCTATGGCCAGCCCGCCAGGTATCGCTATATCGCTGGCGGTTCAAATGGTGGGCGTGAGGGCCTTCTCGCAATCTCGGCTTGGCCCGACAGGTTCGATGGGGCAATCGTCGCCTATCCTTTCTGGGGACACGCGACGACCTCCCTCAGCTTTGGCGCTGTTTGGCGGCAGTTCAAAGACGCCGGAGCCTATCTTACGCCCGATGATCAGGAGCTTTTTCAAAACTTCATCTATGACAGCTGTGATGGGCTCGATGGGCTGAAAGATGGGGTCATTGCCCGGCCTGATGCATGCCGGCCCGAGTTGGGCGACATCGCATGCACGGATCGGAAAACAGATCGGTGTCTTGCGCCGATGCAGATCGAGGCGTTGAAACGGTTTGATGGACCGGTTGACCTGTCCTGGAAAACGGCGGGCGAGAAAAGCCATCCCGGGTTTCCCATATTTCAGGGAGCCGATATTCGCGGGCAACAACAAATGGGCAACGTGCCGCCGCAGTTCCCGATCGATAAGGAGATGCCGACCACTGCGCAGTTCTACGATCAATTCATGCGTTACTTCGTATTGCGTGACCCCACTGCAGATCCCTGGGATATCGACCCGGAAAATCCGGGCAAGCTGGCAACAACCATAGAGTCAGCGACGAAGCTGCTCGATGTTCCACCATCGGGATTCGACGCGTTTCGACGCAAGGGCGGAAAACTTATCATTTTTCAAGGTTTGGCTGACCCAATCGTCAGCCCCAGGACGACAGCAGATTTCTGGCATCGCGTGGGCGAGGCTGCGGGCACCGAAGAAAGAGATCGGTTTGCACGATATTATATTATTCCAGGTTACGGTCATGGAGCCGGAGGCACCAATGCATTTCAGCCATCCTGGGACCAACTCGGTGTTCTGGAAGATTGGGTCGAGCACGGAACGGCACCAGGCCCTTTAACAATGACCGATTTTTCGCAATCGCATTTCGGACGAACAAGGCCAATTTGTCGTTTCGGTCGCTGGACCTCGTATCAATCTGGCGATCCTCGCTCGTCAAACAGCTTTGCCTGCATTCCAAATGCAAGCGACGAGCATTCTGCCGAGACAACATCTCGATAATGCCGTTGGGTACTGCCAATCCAATGCGAGCAGGGCTCCAGCAGCAATAGCTGCTGCTATGTTCAGCCAGCGACAGGGTCGTGCCATTCGCGAAGAGGAAGCACGCAGGTCCCTGAAACCAGCTAGGCGTTCGATGTGTCTGTTGAAGTCATTGCAGAAGGGTGGGGGGCAGGCGGTTTTCTGCAGAGTTTTCATCCCATTGCGCTGCAGTATTGCCGCTCTCAAATTTTTTGCATCGTTGAGCATCGCAGAAGTGCCGGTTACGCTGGCATAGACATGAGGCGAGCCGACTTTGAAACCGACACATGCCAGAAACCAGTTCGTCGCCAATAAGGTCTTCACCGACCGTGAAGATGCGCGAGACCTGTTTCGGGTCCGCCTCAAAGAGCGCCAGCCACGAGATGAGTATTGCGTCCTGAACTGGTATGGCGTTGGCGGCCAGGGCAAGTCGGCTCTTTCGCGCGAATTTGTCCGGATTGCAGACACGATCGGAGATCTTGAAGCGATCGGGGCTGTCCCTCGGCAGTTCGCGGCGGCCCGGATCGAATTTGAGCTACCTGCCCACCGCCAGCCAAGTGACGCCTTGCTGTCGCTGCGGCTTCAGCTCGCCCGCAAGGCCGGGATTTCCTTTCCGGGCTTCGACCTCGCATTTGCAAGGCATTTCGTACTCACAAATCCAGGCGTCGATATCCGCCGGCGGCATCCGGAACTCTTTCGCGACGAAAATACGGTCCTGCTGGACGTTATCGAGTTTGGGACGTCGATCAGCGCCTTTGTTCCCGGCCTGCACGTGTTCGTGAAATATGCCCATCAGCTTTCCGGACGGGCAAGGGACTGGTTCGAGCGGCGTGGCCGCACCGAGCTGGTCGGTCTCGATACGCTGACCGCTGACGAGCTCCTGGCAAGGCTGCCAAGCTTTTTTGGTGCAGATCTCTGCAGGGCACTTGAGGACGACCCCTCCCTTCGATGCGCCGTATTGCTCGACGGATATGAAGCGTTGTGGAAGGACTCGCCGCAGGCCAGCAATTCGCTACTTGGTCATCGCGTGGATCAATGGGTCAGGCTGCTGGTCAGGGATGCGCCAGGCGTTCTGTTTGTCATTCTCGGTCGAGACAGGCTCAACTGGACCTCGATCAGCGATGACTGGGAAGGGATTATAGACGCGCATTTGCTTGGCGCGCTTTCGCTTGAGGATGCAGGGGCGTTTCTGAGCGCAATACCTATCCCGGATGAGGCCCTGCGCGCTGCCATCATGGACGGGTCGAAAGGCCTGCCGTTCTATCTCGATCTGCAAGTCGATCTCTACAGTGATCTTGTGAATTCTGGCCGGAAGCCCTCTCCGGACCATTTTGCCGGCACGCATCCTGACATTCTCGCCCGCTTCCTCGATCATATAGACCCGGCTGAAGAGCTTATCCTCCGGCTGGCTTCATATCCGCGGCAGCTCAACGAGCTCGATTTCGCCCGGCTTGCGCGGGAGTTTCTTGGTGGTGTCGGCCAGTTCAACTGGGATCTTCTGACACGGCGCAGCTTCATCACTGATCTCGGGTCGGCGCAATTCCAGATGCACGACTTGATGCGCGAAGAGCTTCAAAGCCGCGAACAGCGTGAACGCCCGGCCGTCTACCAGGCCGTCCACCGATACCTGCTGGAGGCCTATACGCGCGAATTTCCTAATCAGGCAGGACAGGTCAATGCCGATCACGGCCTCTACTTCGAATTCTGTCTCGATCATCTGACGGCGCTTGGCGGCGACCTCGACTGGCAGGCTCAGATCCTTCCCCTCTTCGAAGAAGCACATCGCGATCGCCTGCTTCAGAAATACTGGGCAAGAACCTGCGACATGAGGCGCAGCAAATATGGCGAAGCGCATGACCTGACCCTGACCGCTCGCCACAATGTGGCAACCTATCTTGGTTATCTTGGCGAGCATCAGGCCGCTCTTGAGGAATTGCAGACAGTCTACGACGTCAGGAAGCAGTCGGACGACTTTGGTCCAACCCATCCCTCAACCCTGGCGACGCGCCACAGCATGGCCGTCATGACCAGTACGCTTGGTGATCATCGAACCGCGCTGGCGGAACTTCGGGCCATATATGAGGCCGAATCCGCCTTACGCGGCCCAGAGCACCATTCGTCGCTCGCCACCCGCCACAATATAGCCTCCGAGCTCAGCTCCCTCGGCGATCACAAGCAGGCCCACCGGGAACTTGAAGCGGTTTACACGATCAAATGCCATCAGAGCGAGCTTGGCCCGGACCATCCGTCCACGCTCGTCACGCAGCACAATCTTGCCTTCGAGCTTGGCCATCTGGGGCAGCACAGGGAGGCGCTCAAGGTTCTCGAAGGTGTTCTGGAGATTCAATCCCGGTCCGACAAGCTCGGCCCGGATCATCCCCAGACGCTCGGCACCCGGCAGACGATAGCCACAGAGCTTGGCGCCCTTGGCGAGCACAGAAAGGCCCTGGAAGAGTTGAGGGCCATTTACGAGGCAAGAGCCAATCCTGACCTGCTCGGACCCGAGCACCCCTCAACACTGGAGACCAGACATCAGATCGCAGCTGAACTGAGTGCACTTGGTGAGCACCGCGCCGCTCTTGCCGAGTTTGTGGACCTCTATGAAATCCAGTCGAGACCCGACAAGTTTGGTCCGGAACATCCTGTCTCTCTCAGAAATCGCAGCAGTGTGGCGTCTGAACTCAGCTCGCTTGGAGATCTGAAGGCGGCGCGTGACGAGTTTGAGGCTATTTTGGCGATTGAAACGAGATCGCAGCAGCTTGGTCCAGAGCATCCGTGGACCTTGCAGACCCGCTGCAGCCTGGCGGGCGAGCTTGCGGCCCTCGGTGACAACGCCGCTGCGCTTGATCATCTGGACGCTGTCTACAGAATACAGATGCGGTCAGATCAGTTTGGGCCGGAGCACCCTTCAACCCTCTCGACGCGCCATGGCATTGCCGCGCAATTGAGAGCGCTCGGTAACCACGAGGAGGCGCATGCTGAATTGCAGGCGATTTACGAGATCGAGGCGCGACCGGACAGATTTGGATCAGATCATCCCTCGACATTGTCGACCCGCCACAGTCTGGCGTCATCGCTGAGCGCGCTCGGCGAGCATGAGGCCGCTTATGCCGAGTTCAAGGCAATTTACGCGATCGAATCGCAGCCAGACAGACTTGGCTCGGATCATCCCTCGGCTCTCGGGACCAGAAACAGCATGGCCTTTGAGCTTCAGGCGCTAGGCCGAATTGACGAAGCCTATGAGGAACTCAAGGCGATCCTTGCAATAATGAGCCGCCCCGAGCCGCTCGGCCCTCATCATCCATCAACACTTTCCGTTAGAAAAGCCATCGCCCAGCTCCTGAGCAAGAAGGGCGATGACCGGGCAGCATTGCTGGAACTGGAAGATGTTGCCGCCACATTGCTTGGGCCATGCAGGTATGAACCCGAATATCCCGCATTGCTGGCGACCCGGCTGAGCATCGCCAGCGTCAAGGGCAGGCTGGGCCTGTATGGTGAGGCGTTCGAGGAGGTGAAGAGTGTCTACGACACCATTTCGAGGCAGGACAAATACGGTCCCGGGCACCCGGTCTCGATCAATGCAAGGGCGAACCTTGCCAGCTTGCACGGCCAACTTGGCCGTCACCAAGACGCTTATGATGAGTTTTGCGCCATCGAAACCTTACTCAATGAGCCCGACCGGCCGCGGCTCGCACGGCCGACCTCGCTCGAGATCAGAACGCAGATGGCGGTTGAACGGGCCTCGCTGGGAGACAGCCAACAAGCCCATGAGGGCTTCAGCGCAGTGCTTGAAGAGATGCAGCAGTCAGGCCGCTTCAGGCCGGACCACGAGTCGGTGATCTCAACGCGTAGGCGCATGGCAAGACAGCTGGTGCGCCTTGGCAGATATCCCGCCGCGAAAGAGGAGTTGGAGGCGATCCTTGAGGCGGTCGGCGTTGAGGCAAGGCAGGCGTCCGATGACCGCGCAAGCCTGGCGCAACAATCGATCTTGGCCGATGTGCTCGGGGACCTTGGAAAACACCAGGCCTCATTTGAGGCCTTAAAGGCTATCGCCGAGACGAGGGGCGCCTCCGCGAAATTCGGTCCGGCGCACATCTCCACCTTGAATGCGCGCCACAGCATGGCCGTGCAGCTGCATGAACTTCAAGACCATCAGGCAGCGCGTGATGAACTTGCGCGCCTCCATGCTATTCAGTTGAGCGCACCCCATATCGGCCCGGACCATCCTTCAGCGCTTTCGGTTCGCCAAAATCTGGCACGGCAAATGGGTCATCTCGGAGATCATGATGCTGCGCGGGCTGCGCTGGACAGCGTGTTGCGGGTTAGGGCAAGTTCCGAACGGCTGGGCCCAAATCACACATCCTGCCTTGTCACGCGGGCTTACCTGGCACGGGAGATCGGCAAGCAGGGAAACAGCGATACAGCAAGGTCGATGATGGAGGATGTGCTGGAGAGATGGAC
>NZ_JBARZC010000371.1:0-1683 GCF_049649345.1 Henriciella sp.
CTCTATCAGCGCGGGCTTTCGGGTGTTCCGCTACTGCCGGCGGACTGCCAGACTTCGATCAGGGCGGCAGGGCGGATCTATCGCGAGATCGGGGATGGAATCCGGCGCCTTGATTATGATTCGGTATCGCGGCGGGCAGTCGTCTCGAAGGCCCGCAAGGTCCAGCTTTTGGCCGGGGCGATAATGGCGCCGCGCGCGCGCCCTTCGTCGGCTGGCGCCGCGTTCGCCTCGCAATATCTTGTGACCGCAGTCGCCCGCAGTGGCCGCGGGGCGCCTGTTCCGATTTCGCCGACCCGGTTCAACTGGACGCTCGATCTCTTCATGCGGCTGGAGCAGCGCGAACGCACGGCCTGATAGAAGGAGGGCCACCCCATGGGAAATGCCGTCTTCTGGATCGAGGGTGTACTCATCGCCGGCGGCGTCGGTGGCTGGGCGCTCTGGGAGTATCTCAAGACCGACAAGCTTCTGAAAGAGACCCGCGCCAGGGAAGAGGCCGACGCTAAAGCGAAAGACGAGGCATCCGAAACGGAAGCATGAGTTTGACGATGGGCGAGCGCAGGCGCTTGCACGACAGCGTCTCGTGCGTCGCGAGGCCGCTAGCGCCTTGCGGATAGGCGAGCAGCGAGCGGCTGTAGAACGGCGTGTCTTCGAGCGTCTGCTTCACAGCGGGCGCAGCGCCGGAAAGCGCCCCGGCGCGGCGGTCTATTCGCCATATCCGCGTTCCCGGAAGCTCAACCGAAGCCTCGCCCTCTGTCTCGCTTGCCGTGCCGTCGGGGCCGATGCGCACATGCAGGGCGCGCTGCGGGCCGGTGGCCGGGTCGGTGACATAGCGGATCAGCGTGTCGCCATCCTCCAGCGGCGTGCGGGACCAGTCCCAATAGTCGAAGCCCTTCTCGAGCGGCTCTGCGCCATGGTTCATGTCGACATAGCCATGGCCTTTCCAGGAAAGCCCCGGGCGCTCAAAGTCGACAGCGATCTGCGCGTGCGTGCAGGCGGGCGACCAGAAGTGGCGGGCCTTCGGGTCGAGCTGGAAGTCGCGGCTTGCCATATAGGGCAGGGTGACGGTGACCTTGCCGCGCAGACGCCGCGGAAGGGGCGCACCGATCTCGTCGATCTCTATTGTCAGACGGCCGTCTTCAAGCCGGACTGCGCTTTTGCCGACCTGGAATTCGGTTTCAGACCGGTGCGTGTCAGCGCTTTTACGCTCTGTCATCGCCCAGCGCTGCGTCCTGCCATAAAGCGCGACATTGAGCGCGCAGTGATTGGCCGGGTCGCGCCAGCCGCTCCAGGCATAATAGGGCGAAAAAACGCTGCCGATGAAGAGAATGAGGACAATCGCATTCTCGCCATCCTCGCTTACGCCATCGATATACCACCACGCATATCCGCCAGCTGGCGGGGTGTAATCAAATCGAAATCCGACAGGACTTCCATCGCCGCCGCCCGCCCCGACAGGGCCGCCATGGGAAGCCCCGGCCCCGGATGAACACTGCCGCCCGCCAGGTAGAGCCCCCGTTTGCGCGTCCAGACGCCCTGGCGCTTGAACGCCGCGCGCCAGCCATGGCTCGCTGGGCCGTAGAGCGCTCCGCCCGTCCCCGGAAACCGGCTTGCATAGTCGGTCGGTGTCGTTGCCTTGAGCGTGTCCGGCGCGGGGGTCAGAGTCAGGCCGCAGCTCTGCAGGCG
>NZ_JBARZC010000372.1:0-11355 GCF_049649345.1 Henriciella sp.
GCCGAATGGTTTCATTCGCTCGCGCAATGCAGAGGGCCTGATCGAGACGGTGGAAATGGCGATTGCCGATCCCGGCGCCTACGCCCCGAAACTCCCGAAGCGCCAGCATAATCCCCAGACGCCGCCCGGCGCGCCGGAAATGCTGAAAGTGCTGCTGAAGGCGGTTAGTGACGACATCAATGTGGTCCCGCGGCTGATCGCCAATGCGGCTGATATCGAAAGGCTTGCGCGCGGGGAAACGTCCGAGGAAATCCCGGCGCTGAATGGCTGGCGGCGCGACGTGTTCGGCAAGAAGGCCCGCGCACTGCTGACAGGCGAGCTGGCCCTGTCGTTCCAGGACGGGCAGGTGCGACTGTTCGAGCCGAAATCCTAGCTCGCAGCGCTCACCTCGCTTGCAACGGAAACCTGCGCCTCCAGATCGAGAATCGAGGCGAGCTGGTTCAGCCGTTTCTCCACCGTGGAGGAGACCATGTCCTCGCTGCCTTTGCGGACATCGAGATGCAGTTTCGACTTGGTAGGCCGCAGCCGGATCTGGTCCAGCAGGGGCGCCGAGCGGCCTGAATAGATCGCGCCGAGCCGCATGGCAGCGCCCAGAACCCGGGCGAGATGGTCATCAGACTCCCGCCCGAGCCGCGCAAACGCTTTCGGCCTCTGGAATTTGTGTGTGTAGCGGGCCCCGATCGCATGGGCGAGCATGACACGTTCCTCATGGCTGACGCTCCTGATCGGGGAGCGCAGGATGAGATAATACGCCATGTCAGCCCGGTGATCAGGATGGAAGCGCGCGCCGCAATCGGCCGTCAGGCAGGCAGCCCTGAATATTCGCTGCCGGTTCGCCGATTTCGGCAGGACGGGCGCCACAAAGTCATAGAGCGCCAGACCAAACTCATATTGGGGCCGGCCAAGCCGCAGGAAGGCGGTTATCCCGTCCATGAGCGGATCGCCGAACGGGCGCTCGATGCCTTCAAAAAGCGGGCGTTCCTGCTGATCGAATAGCACGCCATCGCGAAGACCGTTGGCAGACACGATGACTTCCTTGAACTCCCCGTAATCGAACACTTCATCGAGGACGAGCGCCGCATGGACAATCGTGTCGAACCGGCGCCCAACAATCGAGGAGACGCGCGAGGCCATATCCTTGTCGCGCTGTATGGAGAGGATTTCCCGCGTCACACTGCGGATCGCCTGACCGGACATCCGGTAGCCGTGCAAGATACCGAGCGGATAGGCGGTCAGGTCCATATGCACGCTGGCAAGTGCCCGCCAAGAGCCACCCACCGCATAGAGCCGCTTGGCGCCCGACGAGAGGATTTGCGAGTGTTTGAGAAGCTTGCGGATCGCCTTGCGGTGATCGCTGATCTTGGTGCCGTCAGACATGGAGAGCGAGAATGGGCCGAGCGGATGGGTCTCGCCGCGCCCGTCCTGTCCGGCGGGCGTGATCCGCTGGAATTCGAGGCTGGACCCGCCAAGGTCGCCGACGACGCCGTCGGCCATGTCGAAGCCGACTTTTACGCCGAGCGCAGAGAGGCGGCCTTCATCGGCGCCGCTCAGAATACGCAGCTTGGCCCCCAGTACCGTCGCGGCGCGCCGCGCAAAGTCCGGTCCATCCTCGGCCTCGCGCACCGCAGCGGTGGCAACAGCGATGACGCGGTTGACGCCGAGGCCTGTCAGGATGGCGCGGTACCGGCGAAGTGCTGCCAGAGCTTTCTCGACGCCGTCCTCGGACAGTCTTCCGGTTTCAGGCAGGCCGCGCCCCAGACCGGCGAGAACTTTCTCATTGAAATAGGGAAGCGCCGCAGACCCGGTAACTTCGTAAATGACAAGGCGAACGGAGTTCGATCCGATGTCGACGACGGCAGACTTTTCCGGGGGAATAGCGCTAGGCATTCAGCTTCTTGCTTCGCTTTTTCGGGGCAAGGCGCGGCGGCAGGCTAACGACCAGAGCATTCCCGCGGCCAGACAGGCTCGGATTCTCCATAAAATAGCGGTGCGCACTGAAGCCGTCGCCGCGTTCTGGGGGCCGCAACCGGTAAAAATTACCGTCGCTGTCCATCTCCCAGCTCTGCTCGTCATCATTGAGATTGGCGATCATGATCTGGTTCAGGACCTGGCGGTGCACAGTGGGGTTCTCGATCGGCACGAGAGCTTCAACGCGCCGCTTCAGATTTCGCTGCATCCAGTCGGCAGATGAGATGAAAACTTTTGCCTTGGTCGATGGAAGATTGTCGCCATTCGCAAAGCAGACGATACGCGAATGCTCCAGAAAGCGGCCAATCAGGCTTTTCACCTGTATATTGTCCGACAGGCCAGGCACTTGCGGGCGCAGGCAGCAGATGCCGCGTATGACGAGATTGATTGGCACGCCGGCTTGGCTCGCGCGGTACAGCGCGTCGATCACATCGCCATCGACCAGCGAATTCATCTTCGCCCAGATGCCGCTCTCCTTGCCGGCCTTTGCCGCTTCGGCCTCCTTGTCGATCATCGCGACGAGCTTTTTCTCAAGCGTGCGCGGTGACATGGCGATCTTCTCGAAATCGGGGGCGTTTTCAGGCGGTTCGCGGTAGGCGGTGATGTAGTTAAAGAGCCGGTTCGCATCACGGCTGAGGGCCGGATCAGCGGTGAACAGCGAGAGATCTGTATAGATGCGGGCGGTGACCGGGTGGTAATTTCCCGTGCCGAAATGCGTATAGGATTGCAGTTTCTGGCCTTCACGCCGCACGACGAGCGAGACTTTGGCGTGGGTCTTGTAGTCGATAAAGCCATAGACGACCTGCACCCCTGCCCGCTCCAGATCGCGCGCCAGCCTGAGATTGGTTTCCTCGTCAAACCGGGCCTTGATCTCGACAAGCGCCGTGACGTTCTTTCCCATCTCGGCCGCTTCCATCAGCGCCGACACGATGGGCGAATTGAGCGTTGTGCGGTAGAGCGTCTGTTTGATCGCGATCACATCAGGGTCGAGCGCAGCCTGGCGAATGAACTGCACCACAACATCAAAGGATTCGTAGGGGTGGTGGACGATGAAGTCCTTGGCCCGGATCGCCGCGAAACAGTCCCCGCCCATCTCGCGGATGCGTTCTGGATAGCGCGGCTCATAGGGTTTGAACTGGAGATCGGCCCGGTCTTCGATGATGAGTTCTGCAAGGCTTTTCATGCCGAGCAATCCATGCAGGATCATCACGTCGCGCGGCTCGGAACCGATTTCGCGCAGGATGAAGTCGAGCAGCGGATCCGGCGCGTCGCCATCAATATGAATGCGCACGATCCGCCCCCGCCGGCGCTGCTTCAGCAGAATCTCGAATTCGTGGATGAGGTCTTCGGCTTCTTCCTCGATCTCGATGTCGCTATCGCGAACGATGCGGAAAACGCAGTGCCCGCTTGAGCTGTAGCCCGGAAACAGCATGTCCATGAACAGCGCAATGACGCTTTCCAGCCGCACAAAGCGGATCCCGGATTTCGCCTTGTCCGGCAGGCGAATGAAGCGCGGCGAGAATGCCGGCATCGGCACCAGGCCGACCATGGCCTCCCCGCCGGCCTGTTCAGGCACGAGCTGAAAGGCGACGGCAAAGCCGAGATTGGGGATGAAGGGGAATGGATGGGCCGGGTCGACCGCCTGCGGCGTCAGGATCGGAAACACATTTGCTGAAAAATGATCCCGCAGCCATTTCACGTCCGATTTGGAAAGCTCCCGCATCCTCAGGACGTGAACCTTCTCATCGGCGAGCAGATCACGCAGCTCTTTCCAGCAGGACTGCTGGGCTTCCATCAGGGAGGCGGACTGTTTCTCGATAGCCTCGACCTGCTGGCCGGGCGTCATCCCGTCCTGGCTGACGCGCGTCACGCCGGCCCGGAACTGTTCGCGCAGGCCCGCATAGCGGACCATGAAAAATTCATCGAGATTGCTTGAGGAGATCGACAGGAAGCGTAGCCGCTCCAGCAGCGGATGGGAAATATTGTGCGCTTCTTCCAGAACCCGCTCATTGAATTTGAGCCAGGACAGTTCGCGGTTCAGAAAGCGCTGCGGACGGGACATCCACTGACTGACCGTCATCTCTTCAGTGTCGGCAGTCTGGCCCATCAATTGTCCTCTTCGTCAAATAGCGAGCGTGTCCCATCCATCTCGTCCAGCACCAGCCGCGCAAGAGGAATGGTTACCTCACGCCCATCTATCATCTCGTGAAGATTTTCAACGAAAGTTTCAATCGCGCCATAGCTGCGCTCGAGCCGTGCGAGAAGGTAGGTTTCCACTTCGCGCGGCAATTTCAGGAAGCGGCGTTTCATCGCCTGTCGCAGCCGGATCGACACCATCTCGTCATCCGGCGCGCCAAGCTCGATCAGCGTCATCGCTTTCAGCCTGGACGCAAGGTCCGGCGCCCGGACCTTCCAGCGGGCCGGCGAGGCATTGCCTGTGAGCAGGACCGACCCGCCGAACCGGGTGCAAAGATTGATGATCGACAGAAGGTTGTCTTCATTCCTGACAGCCTCGCCAAGATCGATCGCGACGGGCCGGGCAGAGAGCTTTTCGATCTTCTTGTGAGAGAGCTTGTCAAACGACTTGGCCGAAATGACCTCGCCGTCTGCATGCCGCGCCCAGGCCTCAGCCGATGTCGTCAGCCCGGATTTTGGCGCGCCGACGAGTGCAAGCGTCGGTGTGCGCCAGTCCGGCCAGCGTTTGAGGACCGCGATGGCCGTCCGGTTCGATGAGGTGACAGCGAGTGTATCGAGCGTCGGCGCGGCTTCTGGAAAATCCAGGTTTAGCTGCCTGCTTTTTCTGGGCTTGTCGTCTGACGGGGTCACTCTTCACTCAAAACGGGCATCTGCGAGACTGCAGATGTCATAACCCACCCTGCCCTGTCAGGGTCAAGTGTCACGCCGCGCTCGCGCAGATTGCTCACCAGTCTTTGCTGGTCGCCGGCATAGGCGAATTTGACGACAGCGCCCTCTTTCGAAAGCCCCTCGACCGCAAAATCGAAAATCAGGGGCGAGCGGGCAAGCGCGGTGCGCAACGTGTTCCATTCGACCAGCGAGGTGAAGAATACGGTCGATCGGCCTGGTGTGCGTTCGGTCGAGCGGACAATCGACTGGTCCTTCCAGATCGCGTCCAGTGTCTCTGCCGCCGCGTTTGCAGCCTCCTCCGTCGTCGAGACGATGGATGTGGACCCGAGGTCGGTTTCACCGGCGGCAGTGACCGAAACGAGATTCACGCGATAGGCACCCGGGCGCCCGCCCAGCACAGCCTTGATGGCACGCCTGGCGCTCGCGGACTCCACGTCGGGGCGCAGGCTAAACCAGTCTGACTGCGGCGTTACCGAATAGCTGCGCGACACAACAAATGGCGCCAGACGACCCGTCGACTGGTCCGGCCAGGCTGCAGACCAGGACGCACTGTCGAACCGGTCCGACACCGGAAAGATGACCGCTTTGGGCGCTGCGCTGTCGACATAGGGAATGGAGCGTTCTTCCAGGAAGCTGCGGACCATGACCGGATTGTAGACGATGGCGAGCTTGCCGACATAGCGCCCGCCTCCGCGTACCTCTTCTTCGACATCAACAGCAGCCGCAAGCCGGTTGGCCGTTTCCGCATCGATGCTGCCGGATGGAATCTTGCCGACCCTGTCTTCGGCCAGCGTCAGCCTGTCGATCAGCCTGTAGGCGCCCTTGATGCGCGCGGATGCAAAGGCTTTCTGCTGGGCTTCGATCACTGTAGCGGCGCGCTCATCGACGGAGATGTCACGGATCGTATAAATTTCGCGGGTCTGCGCATGCGCTTGCGCGCCAAATCCGGCGAAGACAAACAGAGCTGTAATCAATATCCGAATCATCTCTCATGCCTTTCTCGAATCCGTCCCGCCCTACCTAGCAGGCCTCTTGTGTATCTGAAACCGCTTCTTGGCTGGCAGAAGCATGACGCTCATGCTAACGCGCTCAACCCATGACGACCAAAGACCAAACTCCGCTTTCTTATAAAGACGCCGGTGTCGATATTGAGGCAGGCGAACGGCTTGTTGACGCCATTTCACCGATGGCGAAGGCGACGCGCCGCGCCGGTGTCATGGGCGGCCTCGGTGGTTTTGGCGCACTATTCGACCTCAAACGGGAAGGCTGGAAGGACCCTGTGCTGGTCTCCGGCACAGACGGGGTCGGCACCAAGCTGATGCTCGCCTTTGAGACGGGCATTCACCACACGGTCGGGATAGACCTGGTCGCCATGTGCGCGAATGACGTGCTCGCCCAGGGCGCCGAGCCGCTTTTCTTCCTCGACTATTTCGCCTGCGGCAAACTTGAAGCCGGCATCGCTGAAGCCGTGATTTCCGGCATTGCGAAAGGCTGCGAGCAGGCCGGCTGCGCGCTTGTCGGCGGCGAGACGGCCGAAATGCCGGGCATGTATCCGCCGGGCCATTACGATCTTGCAGGCTTCGTCGTCGGCGCTGTCGAGCGCGAGCAGATCCTGCCGCGCTTTGATAACATCACCGCTGGAGACATGCTCATCGGCATTGCCTCATCGGGCCCCCACTCGAATGGCTATTCACTGATCCGCCGCATCGTCGAGCGCACAGGTCTTGCCTGGGATGCAACGTCGCCGTTTTCGAATGAAACGCTAGGCGAAGCCTTGCTGGCCCCGACTCGCCTGTATTCGAAAGCGGCCCTGCCGCTTATTCGCGGCGGCAAGATCAAGGGTCTTGCCCATATTACCGGCGGCGGTCTGACGGAAAACGTCCCGCGCATGCTGCCGGACAGCATGAACGCCAAATTCGACCGCAAGAGCTGGCATGTGCCCGAGGTCTTCAACTGGCTGCAGGCAGAGGGCCGTGTCGCCGAAGACGAAATGCACCGCACCTTCAATATGGGGATCGGCCTCGTCTTCGCCGTGGCACCAGCCGATGCCGACGCCGTGCTCGAAGCGCTGAAATCGCTGGGCGAGACCCCTGTTATTATCGGCGAAGTCCAGGCGGCGTGAAACGGCTGCGGCTCGCCGTGCTGATCTCGGGACGAGGCTCCAATATGGAGCGCCTCCTCGAAGCCGCCGCCGCGCCTGACTATCCCGCCGAAGCCGGTTTGGTTCTTTCAAACAGACCCGACGCCGGCGGGCTTGAAACGGCGAAGGGATGTGGCATCGAAACAGCGACGGTTCCGCACAAGGATTTCGCATCCCGAGAGGCATTCGAACGCGCCATGGACGAGACCTTGCGCGCCCATGACATCGAAATCGTCGCGCTGGCTGGCTTCATGCGGGTGCTGACACCATGGTTCGTGACCCGGTGGCATCGCCGCATGATCAACATTCATCCGTCTCTTCTGCCGAAATATCCCGGGCTCAACACGCACGCCCGCGCCATCGAAACCGGCGACAGCGAAGCGGGCTGTTCGGTCCATTGGGTGAGTGAAGGTGTCGACGAAGGCGATGTGATCGCGCAGGCGCGCGTTGCTGTCCGGCCGGATGACACCCCGGAAACCCTGGCGGCGCGGGTGCTTTCCGAAGAACATCGCCTCTATCCGCAAGCGCTACGGCGCGCCTGCGAGATTATCAGGCGGCATTGAGCAGTCTGAAACTTGCGAGGAAGGCGCGAAGGAACACGTCGAGCGACGGATGATCGGCGTACTCGCCTGCTTTGCAGGTCCGCGCCACAGTCTGAATATCATTGAGCTGCCGGATCTGGCGGGCCTCAAGGTCATCAGCGATCTTGTAAGCCATCGCCCATTCGGCAAAGGCTCGCTCGACCACCGGTTCATCAAACAGAACGCGGCAATCTGTATGGCGCCAGTCTCGCTCAATGCGGGCATAGGTTTCGCTGACGGCCTCGTCCGGACCTTCGAGAACCTGAAGGAAAACGCTGTCATGGAACACTAACAGGCCGGTCATGTCGGCCTTGCGATTGTTTTCGCGCGAGACCGTCAGGATATCTTTGATATGGGGCGGTTTCAGATTGTGCCGCGCGCTGCTCAAATAGATGATGCGTTTCATGACTGGCGACTCTTCTGCGTCTTTGAAGACATATTCTGAGCAGATGCTGGTTAAGACAGCTTTACCAAAAAATAGGGGCTCCACCATCTGCGGCAGAGCCCCTTTGAGCCGTTAACGGCTGATATCGGTTCGCGCCTAACCTGTAATGTCAGCGAGGCTGAAGAATTGCGCGATCTCGATCGCCGCATTCTCTTCGCTGTCGGAGCCGTGCACCGAATTCTCGCCAATCGATTTCGCATAGAGCTTACGGATCGTGCCCTCATCTGCCTCTGCAGGATTGGTCGCTCCCATCACATCGCGGTATGCTTTGATGGCGTTCTCGCCTTCGAGCACCTGAACGACGACCGGGCCGGAGGTCATGAAGTCGACCAGCTCGCCGAAGAACGGGCGTTCCTTATGCACGTCATAGAAACGCTCGGCCTGGGCGCGCGTCATCAGGATACGGCGCTGACCGATGATGCGCAGGCCGGCTTTCTCGATAACAGCGTTGACCGCGCCGGTCAGGTTCCGCTCGGTCGCGTCCGGCTTGATAATGGAGAATGTGCGTTGGACAGCCATGCTTGGCTCCTTTGAAAACTTGTTGAAAACGCTTGGCGCGGCCTATAGCGGGGCAGTGCTTTGGGGGCAACAGCTACTGACACGAAGCCTTCAGTTGGTTAGTGTAGACCGCTCAGCTCGCGCTGAAATCAGAAAGGACAGGCCCGATGATCGGAATTCTACGCATGATGATCGCCCTCGCAGTGCTGATCTCTGCGGTCTACGCCGTGATCTGGCTGTGGACCGGCACGCTGCCCGATTATGGCGTCGAAATTCTCGGCACGCTCGGCATCATCACGGCTGTGTCCCTGGTGATCCTGCTCCTGTCCAAGCCCGCCAAAGGGCCTTCGGGTCCCTAGCCTGCTTCTTTCCAGCCGCCTTGCTGAGTCTGCTGGAAGTACCTGGTCGTTAGCCCTGCATCGGAGGCCGCCTTGTACAGTGTCCGCGCCTTGGTTCGCACCGGCGCATCCCCATCATCGAACATCACCATGCAGCGCTCATAGGGCGCATCCACCGGCAGGTCCGCGCCATCCATCAGAAGTGCGACAGCTGCCGCATTCAGATTATCACCCTTCTCGGCGATCAGCACAGGTTGTTTCGATGGATCGAGCCCTGCCGCCTCGGCCTGGCCATGTGGCAGGAAGCTCTGATCGTCATAGGTCCAGAGCGCGGCATCAAGCGCGCCCCGGCGGCGGACATCGGGGCTGACAGCGAGCACGCGCCAGCCCCGTTCCAGACATTTCTCAAGCAGGGGCCCGGCCGCCTGTTCAAGCGTCGTGCGCTTCAGATGGTAGAACCACCATTCAGGCTTGCCGGGCTCGCTCAAGACTAGCCCTCGTAATTGTCAGCGATCCAGCGATCGAGCAGACGCGGGCCGAAGCCGGAGGCCCAACTTGGATCGATCGGGGATTTGTCACCCTCGACCCAGGCCACACCGGCAATATCGAGGTGCGTCCATTTCTGGCCGTCGCGGATAAAGCGTTTGAGGAATTGCGCGGCCGTGATTGAGCCTGCAGCCCGTCCGCCAATATTGCGCATATCCGCAAATTTCGATTTGAGCAGCTTGTCATACTCAGATCCGAGCGGCAGGCGCCAGACGCGCTCGCCGGATTCGAGACCCGCCTTTGTCAGCGCGTCGGCCATGCCGTCATCATCGGTGAACAGACCGGCATGATGGTGGCCGAGCGCGACAACGATAGCGCCTGTCAGCGTGGCAAGGTCCACGATGGCCTCTGGCTTGTAGTACTCCTGCGCGTACCAGAGCACATCCGCGAGGACGAGACGGCCCTCGGCGTCGGTGTTCTGGACCTCGATCGTCTGACCGGAGGCCGATTTCAGGATGTCGCCGGGCCGGATCGCATTGCCGTCCGGCATGTTCTCAACGAGGCCAACGAGGCCGACCACATTGGCTTTCGCCTTCCGCATGGCAAGCGACAGCATCGTACCGACCACAGCGGCAGAGCCGCCCATATCGCCGCGCATGTCTTCCATGCCCGGCCCGGGTTTCAGCGAGATACCGCCCGTATCGAAGCAGACACCCTTGCCGACGAGCGCGACCGGTGCGTCGTCCTTGTTGCCGCCATTCCATTTCATGATGGCGAGCTTGGATTCCTTGACGCTGCCCTGCCCGACGCCGAGCAGGGAGCCCATGCCGAGCTTTTCCATCTCCGCTTCGCCAAGCACTTCAACTTCCAGGCCGTGTTCCTCAAGCTCCTTGATGCGGTTGGCATAAGTCTCGGGGTAAAGATCATTCGGCGGAAGGTTGACCAGCGTGCGGGCCAGCGCCGTTCCAGCTGCAGCCGCGGCGTAGTGCTTGTAGTCTTCCCCGGCCTTGCCAGCCTCAGACAGAATGAGCGTGACCTCTTCGAGGCTCGGCTTGTCATCGTCTTTCAGCTTGGTGAAATAGTCATCAAACCGGTACGAGGCGAGTTCGGCGCCCTGCGCCGCGCGCGTCGCTGTATCGACGTCTTCGACGTGCAGCGCGAGTGATTTGAAGCCGCTTGAGCCCTGCGACTTGACGAGCATGGCGCCGATTCTCTCTTTCTTGCGGGCATCACGGTCAGCAGCCTTACCGCCGCCAATCAGCACGGCCCGGCGCGAGGGCGCGCTCTTGGGAAGAACGACATAGGCCTGCTGGCCAAGCTTGCCGGTGAAGCGCTCCTGGGCGAGGGCTTCAGACAGAAGTCCGCCAGTTGTCTCGTCCAGTTTCGCCGCTGCCGCGGGCAGCTTTCCATTCTCGTCAATAACAAAGGCAGCGATCTCTGCATCGGCCTGTTCAGCAAATTTGATTTTCATGAATAAACTCCGTTTGTTGCCGAAACTAAGCATCGACGCGCGCCAATCAACTCGCTAGGCAAGGCGCAGCGCAAAAAATAGCACCTGAAACCCCTATGAATCGCGTCCAGAGCTATCTTTTCAAACAGGTCTTTCGCTCTGTCGTCGTGATTGTGGGCGGCCTGACCTTGCTTGCTATTCTCGCGCAAGGGCTCTCGCAGACCGATCTGATCGTCGAGAACCGCCAGTCGGCAATCACCTTTTTCTATGTCGTCGCCCTCGGCTCGCCGCAGGTCATCGCACTGCTGACACCGCTCGCCATCTTCGTCGCGACGATCTGGTCGTTGAACAAGCTGCACCGGGACAATGAGATCGTGGTCGCCGGCGCGGCGGGCATGACACGCTGGCAGATCGCCTCGCCGATCATCCGGCTGGCCGTTCTGGCGGCGCTGGCCCACCTTGCCGTCAATCTATGGGTTCAGCCGAGCGCGCAGCGTACGCTCCGCGAGACCGTCACCCAGGCGCGCGCCGACCTTGCGACTTCTCTTGTCCGGCCCGGTCAGTTCACGTCAGCGGGAGAGGAC
>NZ_JBARZC010000373.1:0-1692 GCF_049649345.1 Henriciella sp.
GAGAAGCTCTTCTCCTGGTGGAGCTATCGCAACCGCGACTGGGGCCTCTCCGACCGCGGCCGCCGCCTCGACCATATCTGGCTCTCCCCCGCCCTCGCCCCCGCACTGCGCACGGCCGAAGTAACGCGCGAGGCGCGCGGCTGGGAAACCCCCTCCGACCACGTGCCGGTGAGCGTGGACTTCGAGGTGTAGGCTGATGTCTTTCTAGCTTGACCGATTCTAGAAACTGCTGTAGGAATATTTACCATCACTCTAGCGAGGCCTGCTGCTGAGTTGTAACAATGACGAAAACGATCACACAAAGCCAAATTCTTGGGGAACTAGGCGAGACGGCGGTCAAGAAGATCGCTCTCGAAATGGGTTTCATCTATGAAACTCGCGGGCGGCTCGAAGCTGGAATCGACGGCTTCATTGAGCTGCGCGACTCTTCGAGTGGAGCATCGCTCGGAAAAATCCTTGGAGTTCAAGTAAAGTCAACAAGCCAGGGAATATACACTCGTGAAACTGACCGTGACTTTGAATACCTAATTAAGCCCGACGATTTATGGTACTGGAAACAGTCCAACATACCTGTCATCATTATCTTTTGGCGCCAATGCGATAGATCCACCTATTGGAAGCATGTGCCCGACACTCTTGCCGGCGACGAGCGCCGCCTGAGAATTGATAAGCAAGCTGACGTCTTCAACGCCAAGTGTGTGGATCGCTTAGGAGCGTTGACCGTGGACCGCCGCACTCCTGGAGTGTTCGTCCCGCCGCTCAATGAGGGCGAGACGGTGGTAACGAACCTTCTGCGCATTCGCATGCCCAACGAGATCTTCATCGCCACATCTCCTTTCGGCAGCGGCCGGGACGCCGTTGCGGAACTTGTGAAGCAGGATGATACGCGGCACGATTGGGTCATCCGCAAACGACGCTTCGTCTCGTTCTTTGATCCACGTTCTTATGGCACAAGAGCCATAGTTGATGAGGATCAGGTGGAGGCTGTCGACGCGGACCTCTTCGTGCTGAACGAGGATCTCGACGACACCAACGATACCATCGACCTGCTACGACGGACCGTTGAAGCTCAACTCGCCGATGAACTCCGCTACGCCCGCAAAGAGCGCCTTTTCTACTTCAAAGCCACAGCACAAAACGCGGCTCGAAAATATGCCTACATGGCGAGCACGAACCAAACTTCGGCGATGGTAGTGAGCGTCTACCCAGAGAAAAGCCGTTCGGCAAATAGGGGCTATGTGCGCCATCATGCGGCGAACTTTCGGTTCGAACGCCTGGGACAAGAATGGTTTATCGTGATCGACCCAAGCTTCTATTTTACGCGAAACGGATATGAGCCTCATCGTTATGCCGACGTATTACTGTCAGGTAAGAAGCGCCTCGAACGGAATGCAGCCGTCCGGGGTCAAGTCATCATGTGGCAACATCTTCTCCTCTCGAGTGGAGAGCCCAACAGCGGTCTATTTGCGCAGTCCGAAGAGAACGTGCCCCGCCTGCGTTTCGAGCATCTGCCGGTCCTTGAACTCTCACGTGCCGTCCCTGAATCTTCGTGGAACCGGACAGATCCGAGAGCTGCGGAGATGGGCTTGGCGCAAGGAGGGTTCAAAGACCGCATAGAGGCCCCACATCTCCCGCTTGGGTGCGACTGGCGGGAGCAGGGCGATGGCGTTGCGGTGCAAGCGGTGTGGTGGC
>NZ_JBARZC010000374.1:0-1543 GCF_049649345.1 Henriciella sp.
AGGAAACTCGTCGAGCTTCAGCTCTCCTAGCCGTAACCCCGCTGCTGTGGCATCTGGGCCGCTGTGGCCCGAATGAATTTTGCAAGCTTTTCGGCGCTTTCCGCGCCCTGCACAGCGACCTTGCGCATGGCGATATAGGTTGGCACGCCGCCGATCCCCATCTGGCGGAACAGCTCTTCTTCCTCGCGGGTCTCGGCGACATCGGCGTCTGAGGCCAGCAGTTTTTCAACAATGTCGCGCTCAAGGCCGATATTTTCTGCAATATCAGCGAGAACATCGTGATCGCCGATGTCACGCGCATGTTCGAAATAGGCCGAGAAGAGCGCTTCCTTGGCTTCCGCGCCTTTGCCCTGGCCTTGCGCCCAGCGCACGAGCCGGTGGGCGTCGAAGCTGTTGGGGCGGTGCTTCAAATCGTTGAAGTGATAGGGAATGCCTTCGGCCTCGCCATATTCGATCAGGGCCTGGCGCATGGCGGACCAGCGGCCTTCTTCGGTCTCTGGGCCAAATTTCTTGGCCATGTAATCGCGATAATTGACCCCGCCTTCTGGAATGGTCGGGTCGAGCTCGAAGGGCTTGAAAAGCAGTTCGACGTCGATCTCCGGTACGAGATCGATCGCGCTCTGAATGCGCCTCAAGCCGAGCCAGCACCAGGGGCACACAGGATCGGACACCATCTCGATTGTAAGTTTTGTCATCGGGCCTGTCCTTCCTGCATGAATTCAGCGCCAGCCGCTGGGCTGGGTCTGTCTTTCAAGCATATAGGCACTCATCGCTTTGAATGAAGCTGAGCTTTCGTCTCATGGCGCCGCACCATCATAGAATCGCGGCGATGGTAAATCCGAGCAGCAGAATCAGCGCGGCCCAGGCATTGGACCTGAACACGCGCAGCGCCTGCGACTTGTCATGTCCGACCGTGTAGGCCTGCCAGGTAGTGTGAGCGAGAAACGCGATGACCGTCAGCGCACCAATCCGCGTGGCGCCTGCGGCTGCAGAGGCCGCTGCGAACAGGGCAGCCGCGCCGAGATAGAAACAGAAGGCGCCCGTCACGACCTTCTCGCCCATCAGGCGGGCCGTGGATTTAACTCCGATCAGCGCATCGTCTTCTTCATCCTGGATCGCGTAGATCGTGTCGTAGGCGACCGTCCAGCAGGCAAATCCGAAATAGAGAAGGATCGTCCCAAACGAGACATGCGTTGCTGTGGCCGCTGCCACCAGGACACCCCAGTTGATCGTGAAGCCGAGCCAGGCCTGCGGCCACCAGGTCACCCGCTTCATGAACGGATAGGCGGCAATCAGCGGGACGGCGAGCAGTGCGACGATCTTTGCATCGAGAGGCAGACAGAGCCAGGCCAGAAAGGCGATCAGCAGCTGCACACCGAGAAAGATGTAGGCATTGGTGACGCTGACATCGCCCGAGGGCAGGGGCCTGTTGGCAGTCCGCTCGACGCCAGCGTCATACTCGCGGTCGGTGATGTCATTCCAGGTGCAGGCGGCGCCACGCATGGTCACCGCGCCGATGACGAAAAGCACATCCCACCAGAGG
>NZ_JBARZC010000375.1:0-1656 GCF_049649345.1 Henriciella sp.
GTGTACAGCCCATAGGCGTTTTCATCTGACTGACTGGCCACCTGGCCTTCGACCTTGCCGCCAAGGCGCTCATCATAAATCGCTGCGGCCTTCTTGCGGCGCTGGCGCTCACCTTCGAAGATTCCGAGCTTTTCCGCCACGACCGCACACTGGATCGAATCGCAGCGGCCATTGATCCCTACCCGGATCGATTCCTTGCGATTATCGCCTGTGCCGTGCCAACGGATCGAGCGTAAAAGGTCGCCCATCTCCTTGTCGCGCACCAGGATCGCGCCGCCATCCCCATAGCCGCCGAGCGTCTTGGTTGGGTAGAAGCTGGTCGCGGTGATTTCGGCGAGCGTGCCGATCCACTGTCCGTCCTGCTTGCCGCCAAAGGCCTGGGCGCCATCGGCAACGATGACGAGCCCATGCGCTTCGGCGACTTCATTGATCGCCTTATAGTCAGCTGCGAGACCATAAAGATCGACCGGCATCACAGCGCGGGCGCGCAGATTGCGCGTGCCTTTGACGCGCTGGATTTTCCGCTCAAGATCCTCGGCGTCCATATTGAACGTCTTGGGGTCGATATCGACGAGGACAGGCGTCGCGCCTGCCAGAAGGACCGCATTCGCCGTCGCATTATAGGTAAAGCCCGGAATGAAGACCGCATCGCCATGGCCATAGCCAAGCGCGATGAGCGGCATGACCAGCGCTTGCGTGCCCGATCCAACGGCCACCGCATCTGCCGCGCCGGTAAACTCGCACAGCTTTTGCTCGCACTCGTCTACTTCAGGCCCGCCGATATAACGTCCATGATCAAGGATGGTCGTCCAGCGCTCTTCAAGGGCCGACCGGATCGAGGCCTGCTGGGCTTTCAGGTCAAAGAACTGGATGGGAGCCTCGTCCGGGTGGGCTACAAGTACGTCAGTCACGGCCATGAGTCAGGCTCCAATCTTTTCGAGGGCGGTCTGTTCGACTTGTTCAGCAAGCCGCACCGCTTCGGCAGCTTCGCGTCCGGGGATAAGGGTCTCGCGCTCGCCAAGGCACGCGGCGAAGAAGGCTTCGTCGGCCGCGCCGAGCGGGTCAGGAAGATCGCCCGAAATATCGCCCTTGACGACATGGGGCGTCGAGTTCTCGACCTGGCGCGTCAGGAAATCGACGTGAATGCGACCCGATGGATAGGTCACTGTCATGTTGCGCTGGCGGTCGGGCGCAGCCCGGCTGGCTTTCAGGCGGGCCATTCGACCGTCAGGATAGGCGATCTCGGCCACAGCCGTATCGATATGATTCGTATGCTTGATGACGCCTATGCCGCGAGCGCTCGCACCGGGCCCCATCAGCCGCGCCGTCATGTCGAGATCATGGGTCATCAGGTCCCAGATCACAGACACATCCCCTGCCCGTCCATCCGGCGTGGGAGGCCCTTCGCGAACCGCTTCAATTGATTGCGGCTGTTCGGAAATATCGAAGAATCCCATCGCCTCCAGAACCAGCCGTTCCTGATGTCCCACTTGCAGAACCAGTGATTTCTCCTCTGCCACGTCAGCAAGCGCCAGCGCGTCCTCGCCAGTGAGCGCCAATGGCTTCTCGACAAGCACGTGCAGCCCAGCCTTGAGCGCATTTTCGACAACGGTTTTGTGATACACTGCCGGGCATGCGACGAGGACGGCATCGCAG
>NZ_JBARZC010000376.1:0-7368 GCF_049649345.1 Henriciella sp.
TTCGTGACCTCAACGTGGCGCGACAGGGCTTTGAGACAGCACCAGGCGGCTGGCGCGACGTGCTCGATTCCGGTGTGGCATGGGTATCGTTTCCCCGCCGCATGGGAGCCGGGGAGGTCGAGATCGAGATCAGGTACCGCGCACCATTCGACACAAATCTGGCTGGCCTCTTCAAGGTGGTCGAGCAGGGCGACGCCTATGCGCTCGCCAAGTCTGAAAGCATTCAGGCGCGCCGCTTCATGCCAGGCTTTGATGAGCCGCGATACAAGGCCGCTTTCGAAATAACGCTTACCGTGCCGGAAGACGACATCGCAATCGCAAATACGCCGGTGATTGAACAGGCCGCGTCCGAACCGGGCTACAAGACCCTCAGCTTTGATCGCACGCGGCCCCTGCCGACCTATCTATTGTCGCTGGCTGTCGGTCCCTTTGACGAGGTCCATGCCCCGTCTCTGCTGGCCAATGACATTCGAGATACTGCCATCCCGCTCAGAGGCTATACGAGGCGGGATAAAGGCGACGAGATCAGCTATGCGCTTATGATGACAGAGCCGATGGTCGAGTTTTTTGAGCAGGCCCTCCAGGTGCCGTACCCTTACGAAAAGCTCGACATTATCGCCGCCCCGCAATGGCCAAGTGGCGCAACAGAACTGGCCGCAGCGATCACCTATCGTGAAAGCCGGATCCTCTACGGCCCGTCCAGCGGTCCAGCTGCGCGCCGCAGCCTGCTCAACATTCATAGCCATGAGATCGCCCATATGTGGTTCGGCGATCTTGTGACGCCGCCCTGGTGGGATGATCTCTGGCTGAAAGAGGCGTTTTCCAGCTGGGCGACCGGCATCGTCCTGTCGGAGCTTGAGCCTGAGGGCGGGTTTGAGCTAGATGCGATTGCTGAAAGTCTCAGCGCCATGTCGCTCGATAGCCTGAACAGTGCGCGCGCCGTCCGCGAGCCGATTCTGCTCAATGAAGACATCAGAAACGCCTATGACTCGATCACTTACGACAAAGGGCTCGCCGTCATCGCCATGGTCGACGGCTATTTCGGCGCTGAGACCTTCCGCCCGGCGCTTGGCCGCTACATTGAGCGCTTTGCCGACGATGTGGCCGATAGCCGTGACTTCTTCGACGTGATTGGCCAGGAGACCGACGAGCCCGATCTGACAAGAGCGTTCAGGAGCTTCGTGGAGCAATCCGGCCTGCCGCACATCGATGCAAAGCTGGACTGCAGCGAAGACCAGGCCCCTGTCATCGATATTGCGCAAAGCCGCTACATCCCGCTCGGCAGCCCGATCGAGGAGACGCGTCGCTGGACGATTCCCTTCTGCCTCGTCGCTGGCTTTGAGGACGGAACAGTCCGCCAGTGCGACATGGTAACCGCCGCGCGAACTGAAATCGTGCTGGAAGAGGCGGGATCCTGTCCCAAATGGTTTATCCCGAATGCGGGCGGACTGGGATATTGGCGGTTCGACCTTGATGCGCCGCAATGGGCCACGCTTGCAGTTCATTTTTCAGAGCTTGAAGGCGGCGAGGCGCTGGTTGCAGTTGATAGTGCGCGGGCGGCTTTCGAAGCAGGGGCCAATTCGCTCGCCTCAACCATGGCTCTCGTCAATGCCGCTTCGCGCCGCCCGGAACGGCAGGTGGTGGGCGAAACCGTGTCGGCCTATGCGTCTCTGTTACAGTTCCTGGGCGAGGACGAGCAGGCACGCGCCGGGTATCAGGCGGAAATCGTCCGTGTTTTCAGGCCCGTGCTTGAACGCCTGGCTGAGGCTGAAGACGATAATAGCCGCATCCTGATGTCACGCCTTGAATCGTTTCTGGCCCGCTATGGAAAGGACGCCGAGCTCAGGGATGGATTCACCCATGCGGCGAGAGCCTATCTCGGCATGCCGGCCGAACCGGACGTCAGACAATTGTCGAGCGATGATTTTTCCACAGCGCTTGCGCTCGCGATCCAGGATGGCGGGCGGGAGGTCTATGAGCCGCTACTTGTCTCGGTGGATGAGATCGACGACCCCATGTTCGAGCGAGCCGCTGCCTACGCGATTGGCCAGAATACCGATCCTGCGCTCAATATAGACATTCTCGAACTGGCGCTGTCAGGCAATGTCGGGTCCCGCGAAGCCTACACCATTGTGTCAGGCCAGATGGGCCGGCCGGAAACGCGTGCGGCGACCTGGCATTGGCTGCGCAGCAACTTCCCTGCATTCATCCGCGTCATTCCCGGACAGCGGCCAAGATCGACACCGCGCCTCGCGTCGAACCTTTGCTATCCTGAAGCGACTGGCGAAGTTGAACGCCTGTTTGAACGCTACGGCACCATCGCTCCGGGTCATGAACGCGCGCTTGCCGAAACGCTCGAGAATATCCAGCTCTGTGTCGCGCTGCGGGCTGCGAAGGGCAGGGAAGTCAGGCGTTATTTTGCGCAACTGCAGCCCCCACCGGCTGAGGCTGAACCTGATCAGGCGGACTCCATCGCGCCGGACGCGACAACGCCTGAGCCCAACAACTGATCGATTTCGCTTTCGTCTTTGCCGAGCGATAGCAGGACGTCGCGCGTGTGCTGTCCGTAGCCGGGTGCGGGGCCCTTCGGGCCGTCATCAGCGCCGGGAAACCGGACCGGAGACGCAGGTGAAGCGAAGCTCGAGCCATCCCCTGCAGAAGAGGGCACTTGAACGATCCCGCCTGCCGCCTTGACCTGAGGATCGGCAGCCGCTTCGGCCAGGGTCTGCACCGGCGACCAGGCGATAGAGTTTTCATCGAGGCGTCTGGCGGCTTCTTCCTTTGTCATCGATCCAAAACCGGCATCGAGAATATCGACGCAGTCCACGCTGTTGGCGCGTCGGCCCTTCGCCGTGTTGAACCGCTCATCATCGATCAGGTCTTCGCGGCCGATCGTCTTGCAGATCGGCCCCCAGTCGGATTCGCCCTGGCGCGCGACGATGCACAGCCAGTGGTCATCGCTGGTCTTGAAGAAGTTCATGATCGGTACGGTCTGCTTGTGGCGGGCCTTGGTCGAGCCGAGACGTCCGAAAAAGAGCTGGATCGCGAAGTCAGAGCCGACCGTGAAGAGGGCAGTGCGCAGGAGCGAGGCCTCGACAAGTCGCCCCTTGCCGGTGCGCGAGGCTTCAACCAGACCGGCGCATATGCCGGCAGCAGCGGCAATGCTGGTTGTGTGGTCGCCATAGGCGGTCCGGCACGGGAAGGGCTCGCCGCCTTTCGGTATGGTCGTGTGGGCAAGCCCGGAGCGCGCCCAGAAACTTGCGATGTCGAAACCCGGCTTGTCGGCGTCCGGTCCGTCGAGCCCATAGCCGGTAAGGCTGCAATAGACGAGTTTGGGGTTCGCTTCCTTCAGACTGTCATAGTCGAGGCCGGAGCGTGCCAGCCCGCCGGGCCGCACATTTGTCAGAAAGACATCTGCTGTCTCGGCCAGTTCGCGCAGGATCGCATTGCCTTCATCGGTGCGCGTGTCGATGGCGATCGACTTCTTCCCGCGATTATCAAAATCGAAGACAGGATTGTCCTGGATATCGGTTCCGAGTGTCCTGAAGAATTTGCGGATCGGATCGCCGCCCGGCGGCTCGACCTTGATCACTTCGGCGCCCCAGTCGCTCAGAATGCTTCCAGCCCCCGGGGCGGCCATATAGGTGGCGTATTCTATGACGCGGAGACCTTCTAGCATTGCTGCATCCTCACTTTGTTTTCCGGGCGAATTCCCCGATTGGTAAACCGGAAATTAACCGACGCGACTCAATTGTCAGCATTTGAGTATGGGGCACAAGGGAAGGCTTTTCACATGAGTATCGCGAGCATGCGGCCGCATCTCTCTGAATCAGACATTGAGAGGCTGATGAAAGGCGAGAGCTCAGAAGAGCGCGCAAGCATCGCTCACAAGCTTTGCCGGCGAATTGCGACCGACACGCTGACCGAGAGCGAGCGGGCATATGCCGAAGAGATCATCGAAATCCTTTCGGCTGATACGGCAGACCTGGTTCGCAGAACGCTCGCCGTGGCGCTCCGCAACTCGCCGCGGTTGCCGCGTGACGTCGCCCTGAAACTTGCGCAGGATATTGAATCCGTGGCGCTCCCGGTCCTCGAATACTCGCCGAGCTTTACCGATGAAGACCTGATTGAGCTTGTCCTGGCTGTGACCGCTACAAAACAGTCTGCCATTGCCGCGCGGTCGCGCGTCAATTCAGAGCTTTGCGAAGTCATCACAGAGCATGGCGCATCAGAAGCGGTCGTGACACTTGCCCAGAACAAGGGAGCGAGCTGGACGAACAAGGCCTTCGACGCTTCGATCACGCGCTTTTCAGACAATGATGCGCTGAAGGCGGCTATCGTGAAGCGAGAGCACATTCCGGTTCACATCGCGGAAAAGCTCGTTTCACTCGTCTCGGGACAGGTGTTTGACCTTCTTGTAAACCGGCATGAATTGCCGGCTCAGGTTGCCATCGATCTCGCGGCAGGCGCGCGCGAACGCGCGACAATCGATCTGGTCGAACAGGCCGACCGGACCCATGACATGCCGCGCTTTGTCCATCAGCTTGATCTCAATGGCCGTCTGTCTCACTCGCTCATCATGCGGGCGCTTTGCGTAGGCCATATGAGCTTTGTGGAACATGCGCTGGCGGAGCTCTCAGGCGTACCGCATAGCCGCGTCTGGCTGATGATCCATGATGCTGGGCCGAGAGGACTTGCTGCTGTATTCGACCGCTCTGGTTTGCCAAGGAAGCTGCTTCCCGCTTTCAAGGCGGCGGTCAGTGTCTACCATGAGACCGAACTTGATGGTGGGCCTAATGACAAGGCGCGCTTCAGGTCCCGGATGATTGAACGGGTTCTGACCCAGTTCCAGGCCATTCCAAAGGACGACCTCGATTACCTTCTCGAGAAGCTTGATATCTATTCCGAACAGGCCGCATCCGACGAGGATGAAGACGGCGGACGCCTGGTTCGGGTCAGCTAGAGCCCAGGCTCAGGCGTCTGCGCGCGGACGCACGCCAAGCTCGATCCCGAGTTCGGCAAGCTCTTCGCCATCGCGATAATTCGCGTTCTCTGCAATCACCGCCATGCCGCAGGCGACTGCAGCTTCGACGCGGCCCATCAGGTCTTCATGGTTACAGATTTGCCGGGCATCCACACGCACGCAATCGAGCATCAGGCGAAGACCCGTGTCGAGCGGCGTGCACCAGGACCGGGTCGCATTGATCCCGACGCGGAAGCCCCGGCGGCGCAGCGCTTCGATGCTTTTTACAATGTCGTCGCGGGACTGGGCGAGCGCTGCATCCTCAACTTCGATACAGATCTCCTGCGGGCAGATTTTGCTGCGCGCAGCCGCGGCATCGCAGGCCATAGGCGTATCGGGATGCATCATCGCGGCAATCGGCGCCTGAATCAGGATCGGGCGGGCAGTTGCCTCGTCCCTGTAGGCAGCCTGCGCCGCAAGCTCGACTTCATGGGCAAGCCAGAGGGCAGGGCTGATGCGTTCTGCGATCAGCCCTGACATGCCGAAAGACACACGCTCTTCGTAGCGCTTCGGTGTTTCGGCAATCAGATTGACAATGTCACCTTTGACCAGGTGAACCACCGGCTCAAAACGGAGCGGCGCAACAGACGAAGCTTTCGGGCTTGTTTGTTCGGCGCGCGTTCTAAGCTGTTGCATGGCTGACCTGTCTCTGTGAATGTCGATGAAGAAAGCAATACATCCAGCAGGTTGAGATCACGCGCACAGATGCGGTTCGATTTGTTTTAAATTTTCCGGAAATCTGGAGGACAGGAAATTTGACCGATACTGCCGCCGAACCGATCCTGTCAGCAACGATACTCCTGCTACAGGACGACCCCGATCTTCAGGTCCTGATGGTGAAGCGTCACTACCAGATAGACTTTGCCGCGGGCGCGCTGGTCTTTCCGGGCGGCAAGGCGAATGAGGAAGATGGCTCGGACGCGTGGGACGATCTGGCAGATGGCGACTATTCAGGCGCTGAGCGCGTCGCAAGGATCGCTGCGGTGCGCGAAGCCTATGAAGAAAGCGGCATCATTTTGGCCCGACCCAAACAGGCCAGAGGCGAAGGCGCTCCCGTGGTTGGAGCCGACATGGCTGACACGCTCGATCCGTTCCGGGCCGCAGTGGACAGGCGCGACATGAGCTTTGTCGAGCTGATCCGCGATAATGACCTGGTATTGGCTCTCGATACGCTGGTGCACTTCGGCCATTGGATAACGCCAAGCATGATGCCGAAGCGTTTTGATACGCACTTCTATCTCGCGCCGACGCCGCCGCAGCAGCTTGCTTCCCATGACGGCCGGGAGACCACCGATGCGGTGTGGCTAACTCCGGCAGAGGCTTTGGATATGGCCGAGGCAGGCAAGGCGACAATCATCTTTCCGACCCGGATGAATTTGGGAAAGCTGGACGAAACTCCGAGCGTCTCCGATGCGGTGAAGCGGTTCTCTCAGGAAAGCGTCGTGACGGTCCTACCTGTGGTGGGAAAGGACAAGGATGGCAATCCATGCCTGCACATTCCTGCCGAAGCCGGTTATGTGCAGACCATCGAACCGCTCGAAAAGATTGCCAATGTCGCCAAGCGCTAACGCTTGTAGGCAAGCGGCCGTTCGCTTTCATCGAGCGATATGTACCTGTCGCGCAGCTTGGTCTGGCGGCTTTCCAGCGATTGCTCGATCCCGTCGATAAAAATCTGCGTCGGCGCGCTCATGACCTCAAGCGGATCGCCGTCCCAGACGACGAGGTCGCCTGCGCTGCCAGTCCGCAGCGAGCCATAATTCGGAACACCGAAGATTTCGGCAGGCGCTGAGGTGATGGCCCGCAGCGCAGCGCTATGTTCAACGCCATTGGCCACAGCATTCCCGGCCGTTTGCAGAATGAGCCGGGTCTGGTGGCTGTCATCTCCCATATGGGCAAATGCCGTTGTCACACCGGCTTCGATGAGACGTTCGGCATTATGCTGGGTCGAGCCTAGAGACTGGAAGCTCGAAGGCAGATTAGCGAAGGGGTCGATAATGACCGGGATCTCTGCTTCTGCGAGATCGTCGGCAACCATCCACGCTTCCTGCGCGCCGACAATTGCAATATTCAGGTTTGTGTTCTCTTCCTTCAGCGCAATCAGCTGGCGAATATCGCTGGCCCGGCTGGCGGCAACCAGCATGAGCTGTGAGCCACGGGCCGCCGCGCTGAAGGCCTGGGCATCCACACGGTTGAGGGCATCACCCTCATTGCTGGTAATGAAGCGCGCCGGATAGGTCCTGGCATCGACGAGAGCCGCTCGGAGCGTCGCCCAGGCAGACGCCCTTGATCCTCCCGACAGGCCAGCCCCGCCTTCACCGAGATTGACGAAAGTGAAGGCTTTTTCC
>NZ_JBARZC010000377.1:0-2279 GCF_049649345.1 Henriciella sp.
ACATTGTGTCATCGCTGAGCCAGTCGAAACTCTGAATGTCCATTCTTGCCGCGCCAGCCGTGAACGGCTTGCCGGACAGGTCGTCGGTGGACAGGATCTGAATGACGGCATTCGCATTCTTCGCAGGGACCAGACGAAAGGCGAGATATTTTCCGTCGGGCGAGAGCTCTGCATTGGTCATCGCGTCCAGAACCGCGAAATAATCGATTGGCACTGGCGCCTCGTCCTGCGCCGCTGCCGGCCCTGCCACGAAGGCCGCAGAGCAGGCAATCACCGCAGGAACAGCGAATGCGCGCAACACGGATTTCATAGAAACTTTCATGTCTTCTTCTAACCTCGCCTAGAATTTCATTACATAAAAGAAAAGGGGCGGAGGACGATGTTGTCAACGTGACAATCACATCCTCCGCCCCTGATCATAGGGCTACAAGATCCCGTCCTAGAAGGACTTGCGCACGTTCACAAAGACGCTGCGGCCAATGAAGTCCTGGTTGAACGGAACGTTCGTGCCAGGGATTTCGAAGAACTCGCCCGGATCTGCCCGGTCTGGTGCTTCATCGAACACGTTTCTCATGCCGACGATCATCGTCCAGGTGTCCTGATTGTACCGAACCGATGCGTTATGCAGGAAGTAGTTATCGAGGTAATCCACGTCACGGCAATCAACGCCGCCTGCAGCCTCGCCAACACACGTTTCGCCTGCGCCGAAGTCGTCAGTGAACAGCTGTTGCTGCTCTCCGATCCACGTGGTGTTCCAGGTAAACCGGAAGTCACCATAGTCGGCAAAGGCACGGGCGATGCCCTGCCATTCCGGGTTGTAGATCGTGCCGGCGACATCCGTCGTGACAGGATCGAGACCCGGCGCACGTTGCGTCGTGGACCGCTCCAGCGTGTGGTTGACGTCGATATCAAGACCGATGTTCATTTCGTTCGCGCCGATGGCGAACTCTCTCTGCAACAGCAGGCCGAAGTCGATACCGCGAGCCACTTCAGCATCCTGGTTGATGAACGGTGTGTCCACTTCCTGGATGAAGCCGGTCGACTGGCTACGACGCACCAGACCACAAAGTGCAGACTGCGCACTCGGACGGTCGATGAAACAGTCATTGATGACCGCTTGAGCGCCTTGCTGAATGATCGTGTCTTCAATCTCGATGTCGTAATAGGTCACCGAGGTTGTCAGATCGAACGTATCGAAGAAAGGCTGTTCGAACACGACACCGATTGTCGCCGCTTCAGAGGTCTCTTCCTGCAGCGTAAGGCCGCGGAACGTGAAGACTTCCGTGGACGGGGCGCCGGTGAACTCACCGAGGCTGGTCGGATCGACGCCAGCGTCACGACAGTTCTGAAGCGTGACGGCGGAACGTTCGTCACCGGTTGGGTCGTAAACGTTACCAGGCGTCGCTGGATCACCATCAGCATCGATCAGAGCATCTTCAGGCACGATACATGGGTCGGAGAGGCCAAGGAAGCCGGACTGACCGAGGATGAACTGCTCACGCAGGTTCGGGGCGCGGTAGGACGTGCCGAACGAACCCCGGAAGGTCAGGTAATCCACCGGACGGTAACGGCCGCTGATCGCGTAGGTCCATGCGGAGCCGAACTCCGATTCTTCGGTCCAGCGTCCTGAAGCGTTGAGCGTGAGCTCTTCGGCAAAAGGCTGGCCGGCGAGAACCGGAACTTCGATTTCTGCAAAGGATTCCAGAAGGTCACGTGAACCGCTAGCGCCGCGGTCGGAGAAGAAGCCGACGTTGAGGCCAAGACGAGCGACATCATCAGGGCGGGAGTCGATGGCGTCTTCGCGATATTCGACACCGACCACACCGGCAACTGTACCGGCAGGCACTTCGAACAGGTCACCGGTCGCGATGGCCTGGAATACGGTCTGTTCGACGATCGTGTTAAACGTCCGGTTCGAGATCAGATAGTCGTATTCTGCCTGGGTGGCGAAGTTACCGCCGCCGAGGCCATAGATGGATGGCGCATAGGCATCGATCGGCACACAGGCCGGGGTATCGTTGAACCCGCTGCCTTCAAACGGTGTGCCTTGCTCGGGCACGCCGTCGCCGTCCGTGTCGAAACCACAGATGAAGTTGCCTGGATTGTCAGGATCTTCAACCGTCGTGGCAAGGGACAGGGCGAGCCGGTCATCAGAGAAGCGCGTGGACCGCGACTGGCCGCTTGAACGGTCATAGCTGAGGGAGGTTTCCCACGTCCAGTTGTCGAGGCCGAGACCTTCCAGCGGAAGATCGCCTTTCAGACCGGTGACGATCCGGAAT
>NZ_JBARZC010000378.1:0-2591 GCF_049649345.1 Henriciella sp.
GGAACCAGTTCTGCTCGTCCGCCGTCACCGCGGCGGCTTTCTTGCCATTGGCCTCCTTGGCCATGTAGCGGGCGCGGGCGGCCGCTTCGGCATCATGGCTGACCTTTTCAAACCACGTGCCGCTGGTGAAGGCATTCGCCATGCGCGAGAAAAAGCCGCCAACGCTTGCATTGGTATCCTTGAGCCAGGCTTCGCGTTTCAGCGCGTCGGCTTCGGTCACTGGATCAGGATGCGCCGCAGCGACGAGATGGTTCAGAATGGCCTTGGCGAACATTGTGTTCCACATCTTCGTGTTCGGCGCTTCGGCGACCGCATCATTGGTCTTGAACAGAATGGTGGCTTCGTGGCGATTGACCCAGAGGCTTGCCTCGCCGGCCGGTGCAAAAAGGATCCGGCGCATACGCTCTGTCATCGCCGCGTCCGCAACGCCATTCTCTATGATGCGGCGCGAGACCGCTTCCAGGCAGTAGCGCGACAAGGATTCCGGTGCGCCATCCGCATAACGAAGCAGTGTCAGGATGAGATCGATCTCGCTTGCCGTCTCGATATGGCCGTCCCGGCCCGTCTGCGCCATCAGCCAGTCAGCTTCCTCATCGGTGATCCAGCCTTCCGGCGCCTCGCGCGTCAGAAGGAAATCCTTGATCGCCTCGATGAAACGCTCGACCCAGACAGGATCGCGCTCGGCGAGTTGATCGTTGAGGCGGAAAAGCGATTCAGCTTCTTGGCGGCTCACAATGCCATCGCGATAGATCTCGTTGACGATCCGGCGGGCTTCGCCCTCGGTCATTTCACCAAGATGGGCGATGCGCGCCATCAAGAGCTGCATCTCATTTTCCATCGGTTCCTCGATCGCAAGGTGTGTCATGGCCGGCACCCTTTCAGAAATCAGTTTCCAGAGGGTTATCAAAGGCGCGGCGGACTACCTCAGCGCAGGCGGATGAATTTTGAAAACAGATAGAGCAGATCGCGCGGCATGTCGGGGTTCAAAAGGGCATCAACGGTGTCATCACTGCGGATCACCATGGTGGACGAGCCACTGCCACCGTCCACGCGGTGATAGTTCATCGACCAGTCCGGAAAGGCGCGGCGGACGACAGGTTCGCCGATAATCTGCGTCACGCCGAAATGACGATCGTCCCCGAGGATCCGGTTGTAGATATACTCGACTTCCTCACGCTTGCCCTCGAGCGCCTGCATGAAGGAGCGCCCATTATGCGCGAGGAACCCTGTCACATAGCGCTCATCATTGTTGGATTGGGAGACATTGAGAATATTATCGATCTCCGCCCCGCCCAATCGCTCTGAGGCCGTGCTGACATAGACCAGCCTGTATATCTGTTGAGAGGTATCTGTCATGTCGCTGCATATGCCGCCAAGTTTCACCGGCACATTGCGATATTATGGTTTTGCGCCGCCTATTCAACACTTTACAAGCTTTGCGTGTGCGCAAGACCAGTCAGTTCGCGTGGTATCTGCGCTTGAGCCGACACGCTGCAAACCGCCCTCCAATTCTCGAAGCCGCTTCTGCGCAGGGCTTACGCGACGTTCATTGTTTCTCTCACCGATCAGACTGTGTAAGCTCGACTAAAACCAATGATCGGGGAGTGAGATGCACTACGCGGAACTGGCCAAAGCCAGAGACGAACTGACAGGTCCGGGCGGGCAGTTCGAAATTGTCAAAGAAAACATTCTCGGCAACACGATACGCACATTCAAGAATGCGCCGCCGAGCATCCGGGAGTTCTGGCTTTCGACGGCCCCTTTCGCCGAGCGTGACTACCTCGTCTATAAGGATGAGCGCATCAGCTATGCCGAGGCCCACCGCCTGACAGCGTCGATCGCAGCCTGGCTGTTCGACAGAGGCGTTGCCCCCGGCGACCGGGTGGCCATCTCCATGCGCAATTATCCCGAATGGTTGCTGATCTACTGGGCCTGCGCCTCGGTCGGTGTGACCGTTGTCGGCATGAATGCCTGGTGGACCGCCGAGGAAATGTCCTATGCGCTGAAGGACTCCTCGCCCAAAGTCCTTTTCGCGGACCAGGAACGTCTCGCCCGGGTGCACGAGCGCCCTGCCATGGTTGACGGCATCGAGCTTGTCGGCGTCCGCCTCGATGGCCCTGAGGACAATGTAATCGCCTGGTCTGACGTTGTCGTGCATGAGGCAAAGCTGCCGGATGTCACCATCGATCCTGACAGCGACGCCTGCATCTTCTACACGTCCGGCACCACAGGCTTTCCCAAGGGGGCGCAGCTGACCCATCGCGGCTGCATCGCCAATCTGATGAATCTGAGCTATGCGCGCGCTTCGGCTGGACTTGCCGTCCAGGTGGCGACCGGTGAGGTGCCGCCGGATCCGCCGCCGGTCCCGCATGGCCTTATCACCACGCCGCTGTTCCACGTCACGGCCAATAATTGCGGCGCCTATGCTGTCACCGCGGTCGGCGGCAAGATCGTGCTGATGTACAAGTGGGATGCCGGCGAAGCCTTGCGCCTCATCGAGAGCGAAAAGATCACCAGCATGAGCGGCGTGCCGGTTATGGCGCGCGAAGTGCTGAACCATCCGGACTTCAAGACAACCGACACGTCCAGTC
>NZ_JBARZC010000379.1:0-4030 GCF_049649345.1 Henriciella sp.
ATATCGATGACGCCATTATGCCCGATTGGACGGATTGATCGAGATATGACGTTGAGGCACCCGTCCCGGAGCGCCTCAGTTGAAAGTGTCTCGCAGCTTCTCGAAGCTTACGGGCTTGGCCAGGATCGCGTAGGGATGATCAGTGTTGATCCGGTCGATCGTGCTCTGTTCATTCGACCCGGTGACGAAAATGAACTTGATGTCTGGCAGGACGTCATAGATTTTCCGGGCGACTTCCACGCCGTCGGTCTTGCCCTTGATCCTGACATCCATGAGGACGTAATCAGGCTGCTTGTCGCGGATCAGGCGTTCTGCCTCTTCGGAATCGGAGGCATTGCCGAGTACCTCCAATCCGATCTCGGTGCACATCGCGATAAAATCTTCGGCGATCAGGAATTCGTCTTCTATGACGATCACGGATTTGCTCAACTCAGCCTCCTTCAAGCGAGGTTTCCGGGATTTCAATTCGGTGGACGGTGCCAGAGCCGACCTCGGTCTCCCAGGTCGCATCGAGCTGCGCGACGAGGCCACGCGTGATGCGGGTTCCGGTCCCGTCTGCCGCTGCTTCGGTCATACCGATGCCGTCATCGGCAATTGTCAGCACGGCGAGCCCGTTCGTCTTGTGAAAACTGACCTTCAGCTCGCCGCCGCGGTCACCGGGATAGGCATGCCTGAGCGCATTTGTGAGCAGTTCGTTCATCAACAGGCCGATCGTGACGGCGCGGTCGATATGCAGCGTGAAATCGCCGACATCCTGGACGAGTTTAAGATGGTCCAGATGGCGCGCGTCGACCTGGCCGGTCACGACATTTTCCGCAATTTCAGCCACAAAATCTGGCGCCCGGACATCCGATGGCACACGAGACGAGAGCAGGATGCGGTGGACCGTGCCGATCGCCTCCACGCGTTTTATCGTTGAGGACAGGGCTTCAAGAGCCTCATCATCTGAGGTTTGCCGCATTCCCATGCGCAACAGGCTGATCGTCATCTGAAGGTTGTTCTTGACCCGGTGATAGACTTCGCGAAGCAGCAATTCGCGGTCGGCAATCGTGGAGCGCAGCTTCGCCTCGATCGCGTTCTGCACAGCGGCATACCAGAGGGCCGACGCCGACAGGAGGCCGATCATCGCAATCGCAAGGACGCTGAGCCTGAAATTGGCATCGACAAAGCCGGCATTTGTCGCCCAGAGGGCAATCAGACACAGCGTGAACGGTACGAAAATCACGACCGGCACAAGCCGGCGCGCACTCTCGCTTCCGCCGCCGTCTCCTGTCAGGACCTTGATCCATCCCATATCTGGCCGCAGCAGCAGCAGGCAGATAAAAAGAGCGAAGAAGGCGATTGCCGTATGCAGCGCCATCGCGGTGAATAGCGAGACCTGATAGAGCGCGTTGGTGTCGAAGGCATAACCCGTCAGCGCAATGGCGCAGAGGACAAGGCCGGACGTCGCCGCAATCGTGTATGTGAGGTCACCTCGCTGGCGGTTGGAGCGCAGGCGCAACAGGCAGAGACCGGCGAGAATGAAAGAGGTCGCGGTGGCAATCGCCATTCCGTGCGTTTCGAAGGCATCCGAGCTTGACCAGATGAACTGGTCGATCCCGTTTGCAGGCGTCGCGAAGATAGCGACAAGGTCCAGACCTGCGATCAATATGATGAAGACAGCGACGGCGTGGATAAGCAGAATGCTCTGCGGCTGCGCTTTTTGCCTGTAGGCAAACAGGACGGCCGATGATGTGGCGATAAAGCCCAAGGCGGTGCTCGGCACCATGGCCGCATAGCCGGGGATCAGCCTCTGAAAGCTTGTGACGCCAAGTATCCAGCCGATCACCAGGACGCTTGCCGCGATGATCAGTACAAGCGCGGCGAGAAAGGAGCCCTGCACCGCGAAACGGTGGCGCGCTGCGCTCGAATCGACGTTGCTAGAGACCAATTTTCACTCCCTGACGCGACTTAAATGCGTTAGAATGTAAATTGTTGCAAGACAAGGGAGTAACGCCGCGTGGACGAGCTTAGGGCGATCTAGTCTTCAAATCCGACAAAGGTCGCGGCTTCATCCACAGATTTGCGCGTGGAGACCACCGAATTGGCCGGAAAGCTGTCATCGGGCCAGCCCATGGCGACGCAGGTCTGGATGACCTGATCGTCCGGGATCTCTGCATGTTCGCGCACGACGGGGCTCTGCATGATACCCTGACTGTTGATCACACAGCCAAGGCCTTTCGACCACGCCGTATTGACCAGGCAATTTACGACGCCGCCGCAATCGAAGGGAGCGATATCGCTGCCCTGGATCGATTTGTCATAGGTTATCACAATGGAGACCGGCGCATCGAACTGGCGAAAGCCGCGCAGCACCCAGTCCATACGCGCTTCCTTGTCGTGTCGCTCGATCCCCATCACGGCGAAGAGCTGTTTGGCGATGCCGATCTGGCGTTCGCGGTGCGCGCCTTCATAGCCGGGCCCCATGCGAAATTCGCGGCTGTCGGGCACGCCCGCCAGATTGCGCTCGACATTCCCCTCGCGGATCCGGTCCAGCACGTCGCCGGTGACCACATAGAAATTCCAGGGCTGGGTATTGAGCGAGGTCGGGGCGCGCATCGCGATTTCGAGAACCTCCCGGATCAGCTCTTTCGGAACAGGCTTGTCGAGATAGCCCCTGATGCTGCGCCGGCCGCGCACGACTGTTTCGTAATCCAATTTGCTCTCCCGCATCGACTTGTATTTTCTATGGAAAAGATCGGGCGTCAGCCCGCTTTGTCCAGCTGCGCGCAGAAAGCCGTGATCGGCCGGCCCTGTCAAAGCTGACCACACGGCAATCAAGGGGCGCGACTTATTGGGCTGATCTATATCCGTTTTGGGTAATTTCGATTGGCTCTATAGCTTGCCGCGCGGTACAAGTGAAACAAATCACGTTCCCTCAGTTCAAATTACAGGAGATATTATGGCTGACGACATGAAGTGTCCGTTCTCAGGCGATCAGGAGCGCCACTGGCTTTTCCGCGGTCCGCGCAACAAGGATTGGTGGCCCAAGCTCCTCAACCTCGACATTCTCCATAAGAATCATCCAGCCGGCGACCCGATGGATGACGACTTTGATTATGCCGAAGCGTTCAAGACACTCGATCTGAAAACCGTGAAGGCCGACATTGCCGAAGTGCTGAATACGTCGGTTGACTGGTGGCCGGCGGACTATGGCCATTATGGCCCGTTCATGATCCGCATGGCCTGGCACTCTGCCGGCACCTACCGCATCGGCGACGGCCGCGGCGGGGCAGGGGGCGGCCAGCAACGCTTTGCGCCGCTCAACTCCTGGCCTGACAATGCCAATCTCGACAAGGCCCGCCGCCTTCTCTGGCCGGTCAAGCAGAAGTACGGCAACAAGCTATCCTGGGCCGACCTCATAATCCTCGCCGGCAATGTCGCGCTTGAGGATATGGGCTTTAATACTTTCGGCTTTGCCGGTGGCCGCGCCGATGTGTGGGAGCCCGAAGAGGTATACTGGGGCACCGAAGAAGAATGGCTCGCGCCGAGCAGCGATCCAAACAGCCGTTATTCGGAAGGCCGCGCGCTCGAAAACCCGCTGGCTGCGGTTCAGATGGGTCTGATCTACGTCAACCCGGAAGGCCCGGACGGCAAGCCGGATCCGCTCGCCTCCGGTCAGGACATTCGCGAAACCTTTGCCCGCATGGCGATGAATGACGAAGAAACCGTCGCGCTGACGGCGGGCGGTCACACCTTCGGCAAATGTCACGGCGCTGGCGATGCTGGCCTTGTTGGCGCAGATCCCGAAGGGGCCGACATCGCAGCCCAGGGTCTTGGCTGGGCCAGCACCCATGAGACGGGCCTTGGCGACCACACCATCACCTCCGGTATCGAAGGGTCTTGGACGCCGACACCGACCAAATGGGACATGAGCTATTTCGACATGCTGTTCGGCTATGAGTGGGAGCTCACCAAGAGTCCTGCCGGTGCCTTTCAGTGGCAGCCAAAGGATGTGAAGGAAGAGGACATGGCGCCGAAGGCCCATGAC
>NZ_JBARZC010000380.1:0-2302 GCF_049649345.1 Henriciella sp.
GCGCGCTTTTCGGAATCGGTGCCATTCTCTCGATGCTGGCACCGACCACGTTTTCGGAGGGGGTGCTCGTCGATGGCCGCGCCGTGCTTGTGGGAATGGCCGCAGCCATGATCGGCTGGCGCGCGGGGCTGATCGCGGCGCTGATCGCGGCAGGTTTTCGCTGGCATATTGGCGGTGCCGGCGCCCTCGCGGGATGCACGGGGATCGTCCTTGCCGCAGCGCTCGGCTTTGTATGGCAGCAGTTTCTCCGGCCCTCCGACCATATCAGCGCGCGCCATTTTGCAGGCCTCGGCCTGCTCATTTCGCTGTCGTTGATAAGTATTCTGTTCCTGCCCTGGCCGGTTGCATTGATGCTGATGGAGACAGCGGTGCCCGTCCTGATAGTGTGCTACGTGATCTGCGCCGTCATCCTCGGTACGCTCGTCGAGCGAGAGCAGGAACTGATCCGCATTGAACGTTACTGGCGGGCATCGGCACAGACCGATCCGCTTACCGGGCTGCCCAACCGGCGTGAATTCGAGCGAAGCTTCCATCACGCTCAATTGCTCAAAGGGGCACGCCGCAAGGGATGTGCACTGCTGGTACTCGACATCGACCACTTTAAGTCGATCAACGACCAATATGGACACGCAGGCGGGGACGAAGCGCTGAAATGTTTCGCGACCCGCCTTCAGCTGGCGATCCGCACCCAGGATCACGTGAGCCGGATCGGTGGTGAGGAATTTGCGGTTCTTCTGCCGGAGACGACCAGCGATGCTGCGCGCATGGTCGCAAACAAGATCAGAATGGCGATCCGCCAGCAACCGGTCCGGGTTGGGCCCGAGGATGAGGTCTACGTCACAGTCAGTATCGGCGGCGCGGCCTGTGACGGCGCCGACATTCCCGGCCCAACGCTTCAGGCCCGCGCGGACGCAGCACTTTATGCTGCCAAACGTGCCGGTCGGGACCGTGCGGAATTTGCTGCGAGCGGCTCACCGGACTTCCATGGCACGATCGCCGATCTCAGCCGGAATAGCGGATAACACTCCAACTGCGCCTGCCCTCGGATCGGGTCAGATCCGTCGTTCAACCATCAATTTCTTGATCTCGGCAATAGCTTTGGCCGGATTGAGATTCTTCGGGCAGGTTCGCGTGCAATTCATGATCGTATGGCAACGATAGAGCTTGAACGGATCTTCCAGATCGTCGAGCCGCTGTCCGGTCGCCTCGTCACGCGAATCGATGATCCAGCGATACGCGTGCAGGAGCGCGGCTGGCCCCAAATACTTGTCTCCGTTCCACCAGTAGGACGGACAAGCCGTCGAACAGGATGCACACATCACGCATTCATAAAGCCCATCAAGTTTCTTGCGGTCCTCGATCGACTGCCTCCATTCCTTTTCAGGCGTATTCGTCGCTGTTTCCAGCCAGGGCATGATGGAGGCGTGCTGGGCATAGAAATGGGTCAGATCCGGAACAAGATCCTTGATTACCGGCATATGCGGAAGGGGATAGATCTTCACATCCCCCTTCACCTCATCGATCCCGTAAATGCACGCGAGCGTGTTGATACCGTCGATGTTCATCGCACAAGAGCCGCAGATGCCCTCGCGGCAGGATCTGCGGAACGTCAGCGTGGGATCGATCTCGTTCTTGATCTTGATCAGCGCGTCCAGGATCATCGGCCCGCATGTGTCGAGATCGACAAAATAGGTGTCGACACTCGGATTTTCCGGGTTGTCCGGATTGTACCGATAGATCTTGAATGCCCGGAGGTCCTGAGCACCTTCGGGTTTCGGCCACGTCTTCCCTGTCACCATCCTGCTGTTTTTCGGAAGGGTCAGTTCCACCATAACTCGCTCCTGGATCAATTCGCTCAGCGTCTGCGGACCATACCTAATCCGTTTCGCAGAACTTGCTAATATACGCGCTCCTTGGGAGCAATTTTCTTCAGGTCGATGCCGCCGTCCTTCTCTTCTGTGAGAGGCTCGAGATGGACGGGGCGGTAGCTCAGTGCGACAGCATGGTCCTGCCCGACATGCGCGAGCGTATGGACACGCCAGTTCTCGTCGTCCCGGTCGGGGAAATCCTCATGCGCATGCGCACCGCGGCTCTCATGACGTGCTTCGGCACTCACGATCGTGGCCAGCGCATTGGGCATCAGATTGACAAGTTCGAGCGTTTCCATAAGGTCCGAATTCCAGATCATCGACCGATCGGTGACCTTGATGTCGTCCATCCCACCGGCGACTTCCGACATGCGCTCCACGCCTTCACCGAGCACCTCTTTGGTCCGGAAAACCGCCGCGTTCTCCTGCATCAC
>NZ_JBARZC010000381.1:0-1550 GCF_049649345.1 Henriciella sp.
ATGGCCGCCAGTGTCAACAGTTCTCGGCTCGATACGCTCGAGGCCACCGTAGCCGATCTGGCCGCTCAGGTCGCCGGGATCAGCGGTGGAAGCTCGGTAAGCATAGACACCTTCTACGCCACCGATCTCACCTTCCTGCTGACCAACGGCGACCTTAACGTACCGGTCGTCGATGGCAACGTTACGCCACCGGGATCCGTTGGTACCGGACACGACTGGCATCCTTACCCGGGACTGACGAACGTCAGCTTCAACGTTGAGGAAGACGATACGGTCGTGCTGTTTCAATCGATCGGTCGCGTCGCGGTACTTCAATTCAACGCCTTCGCCTCAATAGAATTCGCGCTTCGCGTCGATGGAGTCATTCCGGAACGAGGTGCCACCGGGAGGTTGACCATCGTAACCGACGATACGGTGTCCTCGGGTTCGCAATACTGGAACCTGCTGCATGCGACAACGCTGGCTTCAGGACAACATACCTTCACCGTAATGGTTCGTGTTCTGGACGGCTCGGCCAACGAGGCGTCCATGACACTGGACGGTCGCTCTGGCCCCGGATACGACGGCAAGATCAAAGCCGTTCTGATGAAGGTCAGGTAATCCGATAAGAACCAGGCGCGAGACAGCGCCATAGCAAGTGCGTGGCGCGCATCCGGGGGAGCTCCTGTCGAGTGGCCTTACCCCGAAATCTGATCGAGGCAGTCAGTGGCACAGAGCTGTAAGGCGATTACAACAGCAGCTACCTGGTACGCCACTAGCCACCGGCGCCCATCAGGCGTATTATGACAAATCGGTTGCTCACGCAACTATAGCTGCATCGAGTCGCCGACCTCCGTAGTCTCGGAGCAAGTGAAATGCTCAGTCGTCCCGCACTCTGCTCGATCCTGTGCCTGGTAATAGGCATAACTTCACCCTACTGGCTTTCTGCTCAGGAGTCGGACTCGGACGAACCGAGCGCCGCCGCCGAGCATATGCACGAGTATCTCGCCTATATGACGACCATCAGGGCGTTTATAACGATGGGGCGCCTCGAAGGCATCCGCCAACCAGCGAACTGGCTGGCGACACACGAGATCCACCCCGACTCACCCGATACCTATGCGCCCTACGTTGAATTCATGCGCAGCAGCGCCCGCCAGATCGAAAAAGCGGAAGACCTTGAGTCTGCCGCCAGCGCCGTTGCCATGATGGCGCAGAACTGCGGCAACTGTCACAGCGCTTCTCACGTAACCGTTGAGTTCGGCTACGACCAGCTACCGGCTGAGTGGTCCGACAGCGAAACACACATGCAACGCCATCAATGGGCGGTGACCCGCCTTTGGGAAGGCTTGATTGGTCCGTCGGATGCAGCCTGGGAGCGCGGTACGACCATGCTTTCGGAGGACGCACTACACGTGGATGAACTGCCTATCGATGTGACAGCCGCCGAAGCCGAACAGCTCAAGAGTATGACGGAGGAAGTGCACGCCCTGGGCCGAGCGGCTGTGGGCCTGACCAGCCCAACCGATCGCGGCCGCGTCGCCGGCAGGATTCTGGGCCTGTGTGCCACC
>NZ_JBARZC010000382.1:0-3885 GCF_049649345.1 Henriciella sp.
CGCGCACCCTGTCCTCGCTGCGCGCCGGCCACCCCGAGCTCAAGCTCTATCTGCGCGAGGACCAGACCGACCGGCTGATCGACGGGCTGCGCAACCGCTCGCTTGATGCCGCGCTGATCGCGCTGCCCTGGGAAGCAAGCGGCATCGAGACCGAAGTGCTGGGCGATGACGAGTTCCTGTTCATTGCGCCGCAGGACCACAAGCTGTCCAACACGAAGAAGATCATACCCGAAGACCTGAACGGGGAGGATGTATTGTTGCTGGAGGATGGCCATTGCCTGCGCGAACATGCGATCGCCGCCTGCTCGCTCTCGCCTTCCTCGACCCCGGCGTCCAATGTCTCGGCGACCTCGCTCGCCACGCTGGTCCAGATGGTGGCAGGCGGGCTGGGCGTCTCGCTTGTCCCGAAGATCGCTGCGGATGCAGGGCTCACGGCGGGGGTCGACCTCAGGCTTCGCCAGTTCGACACGCCCGTCTTTGGCCGCCAGATCGGCATTGCCTGGCGCGCCGGCAGCCCGCGTGAGCAGGAAGCACGGCTGATCGGTGAAAGCGTGCGCGAGACGCTGGCGAAACGCGCAGTCGCAGCTGCCTAGCTGAAACTAATGCGTCACCGTGCGGTCAATCTCCTCGGTGACATTGTCCTCGGCGAGATACACAAACTCATCGAATTCATGCTCCCACTTGGCGACAACCGTCGAGACAGCGAGGTCGCCCGTGATGTTGGTCACGGTGCGCATCATGTCGAGCAGGCGGTCAAACGCAAAGAGCGGGGCGAGGATGAGCAGCATCTGATCCGGCGTCGCGCCGATCACGCCGAGCGTGGTGGTTGCGAGGAACAGGCTGACAGACGGGATACCGGCCGTGCCGATGGACACCAGCGTCGCCATGACGGCGACGGTCACATACATGCCGAAGTCCACCTCAAGCCCGAGCGCCTGGGCGGCAAACAGCGCGATCAGGCCCTGATAGAGCGCGGTGCCGTCCATATTGATCGTCGCGCCAAGTGGCAGGACAGATGAGGCGACCGGCTTTTTCACGCCGAGATTTTTCTGCGCGACACTCATCGTGACCGGCAGGGTCGCGTTCGACGACGAGGTCGAGAAGGCCACCATCTGGGCATCGGTAATGCCGCGATAGAAAGGCAGCAGCGGCAGCTTGGCGACGAATTTGATCAGGAAGCCATGCGTGATCAGCATGTGCAGGCCGCAGGCGAGATAGAGGGCGAGCGTCATCATGCCGAGCGCGGCGACAACAGACAGGCCATAGGCGGCCATCACCCAGGCCATCAGCGCGAGGACGCCGAAGGGCGCGACTTCCATGATCAGCAGGGTAAGCTTCAGGATCGCTTCAGAGGCGGAATTGAACACGTCCGCGACCGGCTTGCCGGCATCGCCCGCGAGCAGAATGCCGATGCCGAACATGATGGCAAAGAAGATGATGGGCAGCACATCGCCGCGCGCCATGGCGTCGACCGGATTGGTCGGGACAATGGAAAGCACGGTCCGCATGATCTGTTCGAAGACGCCGACGGTCTCCATAGCGCCGCCGCTTTCCAGCCGCTGGCGGGTCGCCTCGATATCATCGGCGGAGACAGACGAGACATCAAAGCCGGCCCCGGGCTGCAAGAGCGTGCCCATGATCAGGCCGATCGTCACGGCAACCGCGGTCGTGCCCATATAGATACCGATCGCGCGCCCGCCGAGACTGCCGAGCTTCTTCGGATCGCCCATGGCCAGCACGCCCGAGACCAGCGTCAGGAAGATCAGCGGGACGACCAGCATCCGGATAAGGTTGAGGAACAGGTCGCCGAAGGGCTTGAAATACTCAGCGGCGCGGGAGGCTTCATCCGGGCTCATCGTATAGCGGATGATGAGGCCAATGAGCGTGCCCAGCACAAGGCCGATCATCACCCGCTTCCAGAGATCCATCTCAAACCAGGCTTTCATCCAGGTTCCCCTTCGATACTGTAGATGGCGCGCACCCTAGAGTGGGTTTCAGCGAAATCAAATCGGCATCTGACAATTCACAGCGCTTGGCCGTTTCGGTTCCAGACATTCCAGTCTACAACCACCAGCCAATGGGTTGGATAGATCGCCTTTCGACCGGCTGGAAAGCCTGGATCCTGCTGTTCGCGCTGACGATTACGTCGGCTGCGCCGGGCGTGTTCAACCTGCCCGCGCTCGACCGCGATGAGAGCCGGTTTGCCCAGGCCTCCAAACAGTATCTGGAGACGGGCGACTATATCGCGATCCGCTACCAGGATGAGTATCGCAACAAGAAGCCGGCCGGCATTCACTGGCTGCAGGCGGGCGCGACGGCCGCCTTTGGCGAAGGCGAAAATCTCGATGTGTGGACCTATCGCGTGCCCAGCTGGATCGGCGCGGGCCTGTCCGTGCTGGCCTGCTTCTGGCTCGGCATTGCGGCGATTGGCAGGCGCGGGGCGTTCATCGGCGCAGCGCTTTTCGGGTCGAGCCTGCTGCTGACCTCCGAGGCGCATATCTCCAAGACCGATGGCGTGCTGGTCTTCCTGATCACGCTGGCGATGGGCTGTCTGGTCCGGCTCTATCTGCGCAAGGACAATGACAAGAGGCTGGCGCTGGCCTTCTGGATCATTCATGGCGCGGGCTTCCTGATCAAGGGGCCGGTGATCACGCTGGTGGCTGGCCTGGCTGTGCTTGTCCCCTGGCTCTGGGACCGGCGCGATCATGACTGGATGCGCGCGCTCTGGTGGTGGCCGGGGCCGCTGATCAGCGTGCTCATGGTTCTGCCCTGGCTGATCCTCATCCAGATCGCGACGCAGGGCACCTATGTCGAAGGCGCGGTCGGCAAGGATCTGAAAGACAAGCTCGTCTCTGCCTCTGAGGGCCATGGTGGCCTGCCGGGCTATCACCTGATGCACCTGCCGGCCTGGTTCTTTCCGGGCATTCTCCTGCTGGTTCCGGCGATCGCGCTGACCTGGCGGTACCTCCGGCACAACACGCTGGAATCGCTCGGTGATGTGGACCGGGATGGGCTCAAATTTCTCGTCGCCTGGGCGCTGACGACCTGGATTTTCTTCGAGCTCCTTCTGACCAAGCTCAGCCACTATATCCTGCCGGCCTATCCGGCTTTTGCGCTGCTCTGCGGCTGGGCGGCAGTGAAACTGATCGAGGGGAACCGGGCGCCGGTCTCGCGCTATGCCTCGCTTTTCTTCTACGCGATTGGCGGGCTGGCGCTTGCGGCTTTTACCTCGCCCTGGGCCGTTGAAGCGCTGCAGATGGACAAGGCGGGAGACTTCAAGACCGTGAGCGAAAGCGCCGTGATGGCGCAGTGGGCGGGCGCGGCCGATTATCCAATGTTTCTCTGGTATATGGGCGCAGGCGCTGTGCTCCTTGGCGGTCTGGCGCTGGCGGTGCGCCGGATTCCGCTCGCCATTCTGGGGGGTGTGCTCGCCAGTATACTGCTTGGCTGGCAGGCGAGGATATTTGTCCTGCCGACCCAGACCTGGATCCAGGCGACGGAGAAAGCCAAGCTCGCTCTGGAAGAGGTCTGCGGCATTCCGCGGCAGGATTGCAGCGGCGAGGCCGGGCCGGACCGGGTGCTTGCGCTCGGCTATGCAGAGCCCTCTTACGTGCTGACGCTCGGCACGCAGAACCTCCACCCGCCCGAGACGCCGACAGAGCTGCCCGCAGATAAGAGCGCCTATCCGGTGGTCTATCTCGTCAACCTGGAGAACCAGAGCGCCCAGCTAGGCTTCGCGAGCGTCGAGGCCTCTGCGGCGGCGGTTGGCGCGTGCGAGACCGATCGCTCAGAGCCCTTCTACGCCCTCAACTATTCCAACAATGACCCGGTCGCCTTCATCGCCGTGCGCTATGAGGCGGACTGCCCTGCCGCCAGCTCCTAGCC
>NZ_JBARZC010000383.1:0-7961 GCF_049649345.1 Henriciella sp.
ACCCATGCCAATGCCGGCGAGCTGACGATGGCCGATCTCGCGATCGCGCCGATCCTTCGCTATGTGCAGCAATATCCGCCTGTGTTCGGTATGGATGATCCGATGTCCGGCCTTGCAAATGTCCGCGCCTATCACGAGAGCTGCCGCAAGGAGCCGCTGGTCGATGGTGCGCTGTCAAAGATCGAACAGGGCTGGGAGGCAATACGCTCAGGCCAGCACTGACGGTCAGCCCGCCCCGCCCTCATCTACCTCGAGTGATGAACGCGCCTCAGCGAGAATCCTCGCGACAGGTGATGTCGAGCTGGCATCCCACATGTGCGCCGGCGCAAGGCTCAACCCGCCATCCACGACAAGATTCGTGCCTGTCACAAAGGCCGCATCTGGGCTGGTCAGGTAGGCGACTGCTGCGGCGATGGCGTCTGCACTGCCCGGTCGCGGCAAGGGCTGGGCATCGTGGGCGCGGCTCTCGATCGCCTGGCGCAACACCTCACCCCGATCGGGCGTCAGCCCGCGCGTGCGCCCGAAGATCGGTGTCGGAATGAAGCCGGGAGACACGGCGTTCACCTGGATCCCGCGGCGCGCGAATTCAGCCGCAGCTTCTTCGGTGAGCTTGATCAAGGCCGCCTTCGCGACCGAATAGGCCGCCCCGCCCCAGCCTGGCTGAAGCCCGCAGATAGAGGCTATGTTGACGATGTTAGCGCTGGAGGAGCGCTCAAGCAGCGGCAGGAAAGCCGTGGTCATCCGCCGGGGCGCGCCGAGCAGCAGCTCGAAGGCGCTGTTCCAGCTCTGCGTGGTCATCTCTGCGATCGGGTAAGGGCTGCCAGCCCCGCCCGCATTGTTGACCAGAATGTCCAGCTTGCCGACATCCGCGTCCAGCTTCCGGACAACGGCCTCGACCGCCGCATCGCTGGTAACGTCACACTCGACGAATGTCGCGCCGCCAGGCTCATTGCGGTCCGCGAGGTCCGCATTGAAGACCCGGTCGCCGCGGGCAGAAAAACGGTCACAGATGGCTGCCCCTATACCGGAGGAGCCACCTGTGACCAACGCAACAGGTGGAGGTTCCATGTTGCCTAGTTGCGAAGCGTCATCTGAACACCGATCACGCGCGGCGGATCGATTGAATAGCTCTCGCTACCCGCCGTGAACGGTGTGCCGAGCGCATAACTCGAAGTCAGCTCGTCGGTGAGGTTGAGGCCGATAACGGCCAGCTCCCAATTGTCATTGATCGATCCGATACCGATCCGGGCATCAATCTTGGTGAACTCATCCTGATAGGATGCCGGGTTCAGATTATCGTCCAGGAAGATGCCGGAGCGGTAGCTCGCCGTGACATTGCCGGTCAGTTGCAGAGAGCTCGTGATCGGTGTGTCGAGATAGAGCCCGCCGGACGCTGACCATTCGGGTGCACGCGGGATGTCCGTACCGCCGATGTTTTCGAGGCAAACGCCTGGTGCAGGGTTCGGGTCATATAGGCAGAGCGCGTTCGGGAAGTCGTCATATTTAGCGTCAAGATAGGCCGCCGAGCCACGGAAAGTCAGTGGCTCACTTATGCGGGCCGTAAGACCCACTTCAATGCCCTGAGAGGTCGCATCCGCTGCGTTGCGGGTAATGGTCGCGTTCGCTGCAGGATCCCATGCCGAGACTTGCAGGTCTTCATACTTGGTCTGGAAGACGGCGACATTGAGCTGCGCACGCCCGTCGGCGAGGTCGAACTTGCCGCCAACTTCAACCGATTTGGAGACCTCGCCATCATAGGCGAAGCCGTCCTGCTCAACAGCGGTCGAGGCCGCCACGAAACCACCGCCTTTGGAGCCGCGCGCCAGCGAGACATAGAGCATGCCATTGTCGAGGAAGTATTGGAGCTGGACAGATGGATCGAGCTCAGTTTCCTCGATCTCGCCTTCGAGGTCCGTTTCCGACCAGGTCCCCGGCACACTACCGACATTGAACCGGTCATAGGTCGCCGACTTGGACTCGTTGGTGACCCGCACACCGCCCGTTAGTTGCCAGCGATCTGTAAACCGGTAGCTCGCCTGGCCATAAGCGGACAGGGAATCTGTCTCCTGGTCCATAGAGCGTGTACCGACCCCGTCGAACGTCGGAAGAAAGGTGATGGTGGACTGGGCCAGAATATCATCGCTTTCGGCGCGGTGGATATAGGCCCCGGCCAGCCAGCTGAATGGGCCGTCCGTCGGAGAGGCAAGCCGCAGCTCCTGCGACAACTGCCAGAAGGATTCGCCAAACTGGGTCTTGAAGAGGTTCGCCTCTGCAAAGTCGCTATCAACCTGGCGCAGATACGAGAATTCGGAATAGCCCGTGGTCGAGGTCAGCGTGTAGCCGCCGCCAAGGTCGAACTCGCCGGTAAGGGCGAGCACCGTTGAATCGCCGTCGTCAAACTCGTCGACCTCAGGCGATGTCGCGCGGGTAAATGTCTTCGGATCACCGAAGGCCGACGTCGAGAAAAAGTCATCCTCGTAGTCGTAGTCGAAATGGGTCGCCTTGAAAGTGAAGCGGGCGGCCGGGTTCAGATCATAGACAAGGGTGAGGCGGCCCTGGAGGCTTTCGCGCTGTGGGCCGGTCTGGTTCTTCGCAGTGTTGTACAGCCAGCCGTCACGGTCATCGAGGCGCAGGGCGATGCGGGCCCCAAGATTGTCGCTGAGCGGGCCGGATGCGACGGCAGTCGCCTCATAACCCTCGTCGCCTTCAAAGAAGCCTGTCGCCGTCAGCGAAAATTCTGTGTCCTGACCAGGATTTGCCGTCGTAATATTGATGGCACCTGAGGAGGTGTTCTTGCCAAGGAGCGCGCCCTGCGGGCCGCGCAGCACCTCGACCCGTTCGACATCGAGGAAATCCGAAGATGTCTGGCGGCCACGGCCGAGATAGATACCATCCACGAATAGGCCGACCGACGGTTCGAATGCCGGGTTGTTTGGCCCCGACCCGATGCCGCGAATATAGAGCGAAGGCACGCCCGGCGCAGGCTGGATGGTCAGGTTCGGGACGTAGAGCGACATACGTTCGAGGTTTGGAATGGCAAGATCGGCGAGCTGCTCGCCGGTCTGGACCTCGGCGGAAATCGGCACGTCCCGCAAACGCTCAACCCGTTTACGTGAATTGACCACGACTGGCTGGAGCTTGAGTGAGCTGCCCTGTGCGGTTTCGTTGGATGCATCGTCTGTGCCGGTCTCTGTCGCTGTGTCGCCAGCTTCCTGAGCGGAGGCCGGGACCGCGCAGAGCGTAGCCGAAAGGGCAATGGCAGCGGTGCCTGTGAACAGTTTGAACTTGCGGTACATTCTAATTTCCCTCCCAGGAAAGCCGTGTCTGCTCACTGGCAGATTCATTCGGCCTATTTGGTAAACTAATTAAACGATTTTCTAGGCTTCGTGCTGGACGACGCCCTTGAGTGGTGACTTGGCGGAGTCGCAGTATTCAGCGATCCGGAGAAAGCGTCCGTTGTCTGCAAATGTACAAAGGAAGCAGACGGGAAGACGCATCACTGTGCCGTCCTTGAGCTTTCCGTGGACGATGTGCTCCTGGACGAATCCGCCCTCGTGAAAGTGTCTGGACAGGACCTCGTATTTGCGGTCGGATACCCTGTCGAAGAACATGGTCAGCAGCTCAACGCTCTGCTTCATGTCGGTATTGGCCTCGTCGCGAGAATGCCAGATCCGGATGTCGGGATCATACATCGACCTGATCGTGTCGATGTCGCCCTTCTCGACCGCGCCGAAGAACGTGTTGGCGGCAAGCTCCATTTCTGAATGGTCCAATTATTCCTCCCATATGCTACTTCTTATTATTCGTTGACCACAGCATGGCGGCATGGTCATATTTTGTCAAATAATATGACAATATTTTGGAGGAGAAACAGAATGAATTGCGCCCAGGAGACGATTGGACTGGAATTTTTCGGCGCCTCGACAGAGGCTCCGCGCCCCGATGATGCCGCCCACTACAGATTTGAGCTTTGCGAGGCCCAGCGCGCGCCGAAGCCCTATCCTTACGCCTGGCTGGACCTTACCTCAGGCGCTGCCGCCTCTGCACCCGGCAGCGGCAACAAGCTCGCCCCATTCGTGCCCCGCCATGACTGGACCGGCACACCCAGTCCCGACTGGAGCGCGCCCTGCCTCATCGCCCTGACCAATGCGCAGGAGGGCCGCGAAAAAGAGTTCGACGACTGGTACTGGAACCAGCATTTCCCAGACGGTCTTCGTCTGCCCGGCTGCTTTGCTGGCCGACGTTATCACCGTGAGGCGGATGGGTCTGGCGAGTTCCGCCATCTTGCGATCTACCAGTTCGACCTCACTGACATGGCGGTCGCCGTCAATGCCGTCGCGGCGCGAAGCGGCACACCTGAAATGCCGCTGACCGATACGATCTCCAGCGTCTTTCAGGCCTGGTTCGTTTCGCCGTCAATGCGCTGAACGGCCGGGGCGTGCGTCTGTGAGACAAGCGCCCTGAAGGCTGGCAGTCCAGCGGTAATCATGGCGATCGCGATAACCGAGCTTCCAGCCGTGACGACGGCAAGAGCCGTCCCGATGCTGGAAGGGTCGCCGAAGACGGTCTCGACCAGGAGTGCGGTCACGAATGGTCCGACAGCCATGCCAATGACATTCGCCGCCATGAAATAGATTGCTACGATCAGGCCCCGCATCCGGCGCGGCGCGAGAAGCTGTATGGTGGCCCCCTGAAGCCCGCCCTGAATCAGCATCACGAATAGCGCCGGGACGAGCGTATAAGCGGCCAGCGATCCACTCCCGGTGAGATAGACCACGGCAAAGAGTGGAATTTGCAATGTCAGCGAGAAGAGGACGAGACGGGGTGTTGCATCGACAAGTCCGCGCGCAAAGAGACGGTCAGCGAGCCATCCTCCCGTGAGCAGGCCTGCCGTGCCACACACCGCCATACCAAAACCGAACAACGCGCCGACGCCGCCCTGGGAATAGTCGTGCACCCGCATGAAATAGGTCGGCCCCCAGAAAACGATCGCGATCGAAGCCATCGCCATGACCGCATAGCCGCCGAGCACCAGGCCGTAAGCTGATCGGTTCTGCAAAAGATGGCCGAGCACATCGCCGATGCTCGGCGCTGCCTCATCAGTATCTTCGCCATCGCTGCGCGGATCGCGGACGGTGAACATGAGCAGGATGAAGGGAATGCCGATGAGGCCGATGAGGACGAAACCAGCCCGCCAGCCATCGGTGCTTTCGGCAACATCAAAGAAGTTCAGCTTGTCGGAATTCTCCACGATCATGCCGACCAGCCACGTCGCAATGCCGCTGCCCAGCGTAATACCGAGCGTGTAGACACTCGTCGCCAGCGCCAGCCGGGTCGGCGGGAAATAGCTTGAGATGAGCGAGTAGGAGGCCGGGGACAGCGTAGCTTCGCCGAGGCCAACAAGCACACGGGCGGCAAGCAGCGTCGCAAACCCCGTGGCAAGGCCCGATGCGGATGTCGCCGCGCACCATACAATCATGCCGATGATGATAAGCCTCGGCCGGTTCCCGGTATCGGCAAACCGCCCGAGCACGATACCAGCCGTCGTATAGAGAAGCACGAAGGCAAGCCCAATCAGAAGGCTGATCTGGACCTCGGTCAGGTTGAGGTCCGTCCGGATCGGATCGACGGCGAGGCTCAGCGCGATTCGATCCATGAAGGCCACGACGTAGGCCGCCAGCAGCAGGATCAGCACATACCAGGAATAGGCGGGCGTTTTTTTACGCGGATTCATTCATGCCTCCCAATTGCCTCTAAACGGGCATTGGGTGAAGCATATTGCCTTAACAAATATCGTAAAGTTATTTTACGATATTTTTCTTCGGACGCCTCGTTTGGACCCGCGGCCGGAACGACTGTTGCGCTTCAGCGAGGCGCCTTCGGCGCTGGCGAAGTCTTCCTGGTACTTCTTGCCGGGACCGGTGCCTTCCCGCACAATGACGGGCGGGCCCCATTCGCGCTGGAGGATGGAGCGCAGATGCTCGAATTCGGCGTCGCCGATTTTATCGCCCAGCACTTTACCGAGCCCGTTGACAATCTTTCGGGCATCGCGCCGCATGGCCCGGCCAAGCTCTGTGAGCTGAACGATGCGCACGCGACCATCCGTCGGGTCGTCAACGAGTTCGAGGATGCCACGATCGACTAGCGCGCCGATCGTATGGTGGACAGCCTGACGGGTGAGGCGAAGACTGCGCGCGATATCCGCTGGACGGACATTGTTCAGCTGCACGTGCATCATAACCATCGACTCAGAGCGTGAGAGCTCCGGCCAGCCGAGGCTCTGCATGCTAAGCTGGAGACACTCATCATACCATTCGAACGCTTCGAGGAGGGTGACGATCAGGTATGGATTGCGCATGCATGATTCCCCGCTTTGCCTGGAAGGTTACTCCAGGCGCAGCCTTAAGGCCATAACCGGGGTCGCTTATTGAGGACTATCTGCAGACGCGGTCCGCAAGGCGCCCCTCATCTGACCCGGCCGCGCTTGTCCACCGACTCAGCCCCGAATTTCTGAACCTTCTGACCGCGCGTATGGCTGGTCCATCGTGCAAGCTCTTCTTTTAGACCCGCCCGTTCCCTCGCGAAGATCTCATCATGATCGTCACTCCTGACAGTCAGCTCGATCTGGATGCCGTTTGGATCGTACATGTAAACAGACTTGACAAAACCATGCTCTACCGGCCCAAGCGCTGAAACGCCCATGTCATTAATCCGCTTCTGCATAGCATCCAGCTCTGCTTCGCTGTCGACCTCGAAAGCAAAGTGCATATCGAAGCTTTCCTTGCGCTTGAACCAGCTCGGATCGGCCGAATTGGGAGCATCGAAAAATGCGATGTACTCCCCATTTGCCATACGGAAGAAGATATGGAGATAAGGGTCATCGTCTCCCGTGCCGGGCACAGTCTCCGACATGACGGCTCCTTCCACGGTCAGTCCGAGCACGTCCTCATAGAACCATCGCGTCTGTTCGGCATCGCGGCAGCGGAAGGCGCCGTGATGCACACCCTTGATTGGCGTATCGAGCTTTGCTGCGGTCATAAACACCTCCTGAAAAAGTCCTTCCCGGTCGCTGCAGATGCTCGATCCACGGATCCTTTTTGTCAAGTTTTTTAACGAAAGCACGCGTCGACCCACATCCCTCTTCAAGCTAAATCTTCTCTCCTCTAGCCGCGCAGTTTTGCCGCGACAGAGGCGACACGGCGTCCCTGGTAGCGCGCCGCCTCAAGGTCAACATCGGTTGGCATTTGCTGATCTGAACCAGCGGACACGCTCGTGGCACCGTAGGGTGTACCGGCTGCGTACATGGCGGAATCCGTGTATCCGGGCGGCACGATTATCATACCCAGATGAGCGAACGGCGCGAACAGAGTGAAATTGGTCAGTTCATTGCCGCCATGCCGGGTCGCCGTCGATGAGAATGCCGAACCCACTTTCCCGGCCAGCGCACCCTTGCTCCAGAGCCCGCCCAGCCCGTCAATGAACGCCTTCACCTCACTGCACACGAGTCCGAACCGCGTTGGCGAACCGAGGATAATGGCATCTGCCCATTCCGCATCTTCTGGTGTGGGAGCCTGATACGCTTCGTTCATCCGGCGTGCGGCCTCGGCCCAGCCGGGCACCTGCGTCATCACGGCGTCCGGTACAACTTCCCGGCACCGGCGAACCCGCAAAGTCGCCTTTTCTTCGCGTGCACCGTCGGCGATCGCATTCGCCAACAACTCGGTCGATCCATTGCGCGAATAGAATGCAACAAGAATCTTTACCATAACTCTGCTCCGACTTGCCCGGCGGCAACAATCGCAGTCTGCCGCATTAAGTCAAATTATTTGTCAATAAAAAGTTGGCAGCGCGCCACGTTCTGGCGCCCGAAAAAGGTAGGCATCAAACAGCGCAGACGAGTTTGCGCCAGTCCAACCATACCTTTCAGAAATCAATACGAGAGACCCCGGTGGATCATGCAC
>NZ_JBARZC010000384.1:0-3782 GCF_049649345.1 Henriciella sp.
CCTACACCGTCCCGTCTTGTTCGACGTTGAAAATTCTGAATTGCAGGCGCGATGGGTTCGATCGCAAAGTTATCAGGAAGGGTAGGCACCCTTTTCAGCGCACGTCCGGCATCTTGAGGGAGACCGACTGTTCATCGGATCGGTCCAATTCCATCGTTTGACGTAAACGCTGAATATCGGCTTCATCAATCTTACGACTGAACCTGTTTTCGATTGATGTGTCGGCGGCATGTCTCCGCGCTATAAGCGACCCAAACTTTCGTGACACCAAAGCCGCGCGAAAAAGAAAAATATGTCCTTGCATTCAAATTCTCCTATCGATGGCCGACGCTTGTTCGGCGAGCTATCGGATGGAGCATGAAGCCAAACTGTATCTGGACAATTTCTTTAGTGTTTCAGAATGTTCCAGGATCGTGCCGCGTTGGTATCAGGCATATTCCGATCGCGTTGCTGGCAACATTCGCAGTAAATTAACGCGTCCGGACGAATGCGCTGTCATCGACCACCTGTAAGTCTCCATTGCAACAAGACTGACAAACAACAGACATCTGTCGGAAATACCGGTGGGCGATTGACTGTCTCAAATTGAACCTGGAGACTCAACATGCCCTTAAGAATTTTCAAATCCGCCCTCATAGTGACTTTGCCCTTGGCGATAGCAGGCTGCGGAGGGGGAAGTGGCGGACCACAACCTGCCAATGGCCTCGCATTTGCAACCAATGAAAATGAAGCAGGTGCCGATGGCATTATTCTGGCGCCTGGTGATACGGTGACCACCCAGCTGAATCTATTGCGTCATGGCCTACCGCTGAACGATAACACGCTGTCTAACCAGACAGTCCGGGTTGAACAGGTTGACGAATCCACAATACGCTTGGCGTGGGGAGACGCCGCCGGTGCTACATTTCTGGCAACCGCAGCTGACCCGACGAGATACGAGCACGTATCAAACCCTGCAATCGCTGTGACACTGTATCCTGCCGATGGGAATACACATGTTGCCGTGATGAACTATGAACACGGAACATTGGGTTATGCGGGAAGCGCCGTCTTCGGCCATTTGACCGCACCGTCAGATTTGCCGACTGGAGGCGAAGTCGAATATCAGGGGTCGGCGCTTGTGCATGCCTATACCGACAACGGTATGGGCGGTCACGACTACGACACGGATATTTGGGAAATGTTTTTGACGGCGAGCTTTGATGCAGGCGGTGTCGCCGGCGGGCTAGATGCCGACGGCACACTTATTTCCATCGAGAACGGCACGATATCCGGAAACGGCTTGCATGCCTCCCTCGCTGGGGCCGGTGGTATCAACGGTTCGCTGTCGGGCAATTTTTACGGGACGAATGCGTCTGAAGTCGGTGGTACTTTGGAATTGACGCACGATAGCGGTGTTGTGACGGGTGCATTTATAGGCTTCTCCGACTGAGCCGTCTGGCAGAATGGTACCCCCCTTTCCGCAGTGGGACAACGGTCGCCATTTCGACTGTTGTTCCGCTGCGGAAAATCAAAGGTCTATTTCCCTTTGCACACTTGGTCTGAGAACCAGACCCAATAGCGGGGACTCGTTTCACGGCTTCTATGGGTGGCTACAGGATGGGCATATCGCGACAAACCGTTGGTGGTCGGTATTCTAGAGTGCAAGGAATGTGACTGATCGCTACACCAGCATAATCGGAGTCCTCATCTCTATCTTTGAGCGTAGACGAAATACATTTATACGGTCTGCCTTTCCATACGGTTGCCGTCATCCTGCCTGCCGCTAGCTGGCCTTTGCTTTTTTCAGCTCCTTTTCAAGGTGACGTCGGACGACGTGCCTATGGCGGCTGTCACGCCCCAGCGATTTGAGCAGTAGCGCGAGTTCTGCCCCGTCATCCTGATCGGGATCAAGCGAATCGAATTGGGCAATGGCCTCTTCGATCGCGCCCTCGTAAACCGGAATGGCATTTTCTGGTGCGAAAAGCTTTTCTGCAATCGCCTGTGAAGCGGCACGGGTCGCATGTTGATCGGCATCGAAAAGCGTCCAATGTAGACCGGCGGCAAGATCATCGGTATCGTAGGCCAGCGCCGTATATCCATTCGCCTTGTGGTGGACGAAGTCGGCCAGACCGCTGGTGCGGAAACAGACAACGGGTGTTCCGTTGCGCAAAGAATCAGAAGCGATGACAGACAACGACTCCTGCAGGGACGGCACCAGGCAGACATCCGACGCTTTATAAAGCCTGCTTTTATGCTCTTCATCGGTCAAGAAACCAACCGGGATCACCTTGAAAGGCAAATTCAGCTTCCCAAGCGCCCCGGCATCGACGGCACCGAGGATTGCTACGCTGATGGTTTCCGGCCGGTCGCATTGTACGGCCAATTTGGCCAAGGCCTCAGCCGCGAGTGCGAAACCCTTGCGTTGGTTTTCCGCCTTGTGGACTGCGAGCAGGATGACCTTCTGGTCATCGGCGATGCCAAGCTCAGACCGACAGGTTGGCCGGTCAGGGGCGAGGGGTTTCGGAATTGGGTTGTAGGCTGTCAGTATCCGGTGATCCTGCGTCAGCGGCGCGCGGCTCAGCATCTCGGTCATCCAGGGTGATATACCGCAGAAAACGATGTCCGGCCTGCGGCGCAGCACCATCTGTTTCAGCATGTAGGCCGCGCTCACCTTCGCTGCCTCACGCTGATCGATGACCGAGGGGCAGCTTTCGCAGCCGGATTTGTAGCCGGTACATGTCAGCGCGGTGGCGTAGCTCTTCGGTAGCGTCGGAAGTTGGGAAATCCGCGCGTCGTCAAGTTTGAACAGACATCCGCCGGTGTGCAGCCAGTTGTCGCGCGCGATCCAGACGATCGGATAGCGCAGGTCGAGCAGATCGGGCATGCTCAGCACACTGCGGTCGATTGCGCCCATGATGATACAATCGGGCGCGAAACGATCAATATCTTCGGTGATCCGTTCGGAAATGCTGGTGCTGCCCAGCGTGACCCAGGTTGGTATGTGCACACCTTTCACGGGCTGATCGCTCGCCTCGGTGCCGGCGACCGGGTAATCGTCGGTCGAGAATGTCCGGACAGTGTGACCGCGCAGCTTCAGTTCGTCGCGCAGCCGCGCGGAAGAGGCCGCAGCCCCGGCCCCGCGTTTGATATCGAACGAAGTGCCGATCATCGCGATGCGACGTTCCCGACCGCCCGCCTTGGTGGGTCCGACTGGCAGATGATCCACCCGTCGGGCGGCGGCAGCCGTAACTGCGCGCGCAGCGCGAAAGGGCGTGTTCACAGGTTTTTTGACTGAAGGCTTCGGCAGATAGCTGTCGGTCCAGGCGGGCGGCTCGAAACCGTTTTCATGCAAAAGCACCGCCGCCTGTTGCAGCGCATTGCGCATCACATGATTTTCGTTGGCCAGAATTGCGCCCCCCGCGGCATCATTCGCGCGATCGTCTGCGTCTGCACGTCCGTAAAAGAACGTATCGCTGGCCGTTTCAATCACCGGTTTGTCGGTCAACTGCGCAATATCGCGCGCCTGTCTGAAATTGCTTTCAACAAAAAGGATGTCGTCGCGGGCGCCGTAGACCTCGGCCTTGAAGGGCGCGTGGGCGCGTAGGCGGCGTCGCTCCGCTGCCGAAGGCAGGTCTAGCATGATAAGCTCTTTGTAGGCGACGTTGTGTGCGGCAAGCCAGCTTTCGGTTTCCGGGCGATATTTTTCGAGCCGCGAAGTGACGATCGCGCTGATTTCCTTTTGCGGAATGAAGAGAGGTTCGGCATTCAGCAGAAAATCGATATATTTGGGCCCATCATCG
>NZ_JBARZC010000385.1:0-1570 GCF_049649345.1 Henriciella sp.
CGCGATGCTGGGGCTTGGTAAACACGAAGCTCAGATCAGCTTCATTCTGCAGCAATTTCGGCGTGTTCTCCAGGATTCTTATCTGGAGCTGAAGCTGTTTGTTGTCCTCAAGAAACTCTGGAAGAAACTGCGTCAGCCAATGCGACAGGACTCCGTCCAGGGAGCCAATCCGCAATTCGCCGCCGGCTTCCTCATCAAGGTCGCTGACATCTTCCCAAATAAAATTGGCCTGGTCGTTGATCACATGAATACGGCGCAGGATCTGCCGGCCGAGCTCGGTCACCTCGACGCCCTTTGTGCTTCTGACCAGCAGGCGGCAGTTGAGCACTCGCTCAAGATCATCAATCTTCCGGCTGATTGTGGGCGTCGATTCTCCAAGCTGCTTTGCAGCCGCTGTCATGCTTTCGAGTTCCGCAACGACGCCGAAGACGCGTAGCCTGTCCCAATTCATTCTGTCTTTGCTCATCGCGACTTATAACGTCCAATCACCACGCGTTTCAAATTTGAAATTCGTCCTGCTGCGAGAATCCTGAATTGTAAAACAATCTATTGACAACTCTTGCGCGAATTTATCTATTTCTCTCGTAAGGAGAGAATCGATATGAGCATTCACCGGTCAGTTGCATCAGCACCCGTCAGACCCTACTGCTTCGTTCATCCTGAAAAAATGGCCAAGGCCATGGGGGAGTTCGGCCTGAGGCGGTGCGAGCTTTCCCAGGTCAAACCGGCGCTGGAGCTCGGTGAATTGCTGCTCGGGTCTTCGCTGGCCCGTGAAACCGTGATCCTCACCCTGGATGCCATCACACAGATGACCGTCTGGATAACGGGCGAGGATATTGAAGGCCTCTATCTCATCATCCCGCTCACAGAAGAGGGCAGGGAAGCGGTCGAAACCGGCACATACACTCCAGGAGATCCGGCCCTGCGCCATGTAGCCCCCGCAAATACACCAATTTTCGGTCTCTATATCGGCGTCTATGCAGGCGCGACGAAAGAAGCACGGCGAGCGATGATGGCGGCCTCTGCAAGTGTCCGTGTCTCCCTTTATGCTCCCGTTCCATGCTATGCACGCGGCGCGACGGAAGCCGGCGCCCGTTCTATGCTACAGCTTGGTTTCAGGCGTCTCGAAGGCGGTCTGCCCGACCTCTTCGTATTTGATCCGATCGATTGATCATGGAAGCCGTCCTGCCTCACCCGAAGATTGGTCTGGCGTCGCGAAGAAGTCCGCCCTCGGCGGCGCAACTTGCGAATGTGAAAGTGTCAGTTGCCTGCACACCGAATGATTACAACATGCTCACCGCCATCCGGGCCGCCATCTTCATGGCTGAGCAGGATTGTCCATATCACGAGGAATTTGACGGCAATGACTTCGCAGGGCTCCACCTGCTGGCATTTATCGGCCGCGAACCTGTCGGCACACTTCGGGTGCGCTGGTTTGCCGGCTTCTGCAAACTGGAGCGTGTCGGCGTCCTGCCAAAGCATCGGGGCCAGCAGATCGAGCGCGTCCTCCTTGCCCACGCTTACGAACTCGCGGCACGCAAGGGTTATCGGCTGATGATGGCCCAAATAC
>NZ_JBARZC010000386.1:0-4211 GCF_049649345.1 Henriciella sp.
TTGCTGATGTCGTCGATGGCCTCGCCGATCAGGCGGATGCCGGCGGACAGATCCTGCGACTCCTGGCTTTGCTCGGTCGCGCTCATAATCTCGGTCATCAGGCCGCTGACGACTTCTTCGGCGCCCGATCCATCTTCTTCCATGCCATCGGTGACGCGTTCCATCGTCGATCTGATTTGCGCCTGCTGGGCCTCGCCCTTTTCATCGACCACCTGGATGAAGCAGTCGCAGAACTGGTCAGCCGTGATGCCGATCTCATCAAAATTCTCCTGGGCTTCCGGGTCGGAGGTCAGGATTTCACAATCGCTATCGAGCGTGGACAGCTGTGTGTCTTCGCCAGGTCCGTCCTGTCCGCCGCAGGCGGCAAGCGCAAAAGCGGTGCATCCAGCAAGGATCGTCAGTCTCATAATATCCCCTCAAGGCTTCTTGAATTACGCAGGAGAGCCAAGCGACTAATGAGCTGATTGTCCAGTCTTTCTAGCCAAAATGCTTGGAAAGCTTGAGGCCTTGCCCCTGATAATTGCTGGTCTTGCCGCCATAGAGGGCAGCCGGCTTCTCGGCCATGTCTTCATAGACGAGCTTCGCCACCGGCTGGCCATGCTCGAGAATGAATGGCACGTCCCGCGAGCGCACCTCCAGCACCGCGCGCGAGCCGCTCTTATTGGTGCCGAAGCCCGGATCGAAGAAGCCGGCATAATGAGCGCGAAATTCGCCAAGCTCCGGCGCGATGGGCGCCATCTCGGCCGCTTTTGTCCCGGCGACTTTCACGCTCTCGCGGGAGGCGAGGATGTAGAAGTGCTCGGGGTTCAGAACGAGGCGGCCTTTATGCGGGAAAAGCGGCTCCCAGAAGTCGGCCACCTCATGCCGGCCAATAGCGCGTAGGTCGATCAGGCCCGCATGATGTTTCGCGCGCCAGCCAACGGGTTTGCCATCGGGCAGGTCGAGGTCGATGGAGACGGTCTTCTCGCTGGTATTCTGAGGCTTGCCGCGGCGCAGACGAAGCTGGGCGAGCCGGTCTCCGGGCCGGGCGAGGATCGAGAACGTCCGTGGACTGATTTCCAGCCAGAGCGGGCCGGAATAGCCAGTCTGGATATCGTCGAACGCCTTTCCGCGATTGGTCACAAGCCGGGTGAACACATCGATGCGCCCCGTCGAGCTTTTGGGATTGGCGCGCCCGGATATGCCGGGCGGGAGTTTCAGATGCTCCATCAGCGGCACAAGATAGACGCAGCCTGTCTCAAGCACCGCGCCGGCTTGTGTTAGGTCGATGCGGTGAAGCTCGATGCCCGGCTCCTGCAGCACGTCAGCAACGGAACGTGCTGAACCGGGCAGGAAGGAAGCGCGGATCCGGTAGGCGTCCTGCGCAAGGCGGAGGTCTAGGCTGGCAGGCTGGATCTGGTCGGCGTCGAGCGGTTCTGTCGAGCGAATGGCGCCGGCATCGAACAGCGCTTTGATGTCGCGGTCGGGCAGAACGCCCGGATTTGCTTCAGCCATCCCTTGATCCCTTTCAATCAAGAGGCTTATGACGGACCGCTCTTTATTGGAAGGACAAAAGCCCATGTCGACGCGCGATGGAGACGATTGGAAGCCCGCCACCAAACTTGTGCGCGGCGGTACCATGCGCTCGCAATTCGGCGAGACCTCGGAAGCGATCTTTTTGACGTCCGGATATGCCTATGACTCGGCCGAGCAGGCCGCCGCCCGCATGGCAGGCGAGGAAGAGGGCTTTGTCTATTCGCGCTATGCCAACCCGACGGTGCGCATGCTGGAAGACCGGCTCGCCCTGGTCGAAGGCGCAGAGACCTGTCGTGTAACCGCTTCAGGCATGGGCGCCATCTCAAGCGCGATGATAGCGCCTGTCGGGACGGGTGACCGCGTTGTTGCGGCGAGCGCGCTCTTTGGCTCCTGCCGGGTGATCTGCCAAACGATTTTGCCGCGCTACGGCGTGGAGACCGAGTTCGTCCAAGGCGATGATCTGGACGCCTGGAAAAAGGCGCTGTCAAAGCCGACAAAGCTCGTGCTTATCGAATCACCCTCCAATCCACTGCTCGAAGCGGTTGATATCGCCGCCGTCGCGGAGCTCGCCCATGCGGCCGGGGCGAAACTCGTCGTCGATAATGTGTTTGCCACGCCGATACTTCAGAAGCCGCTTGAGCTTGGTGCTGACATTTCGGTTTACTCCGCCACCAAACATATGGACGGGCAGGGCCGGGTGCTCGCCGGTGCGATTCTTGGCCCATCCGAGTGGATGGAGGAGTTCATCGATCCGTGGCTTCGCCATACCGGTCCTGCGCCATCACCGTTCAATGCCTGGGTTGTGCTGAAAGGCCTTGAGACGCTGGACCTGCGTGTCCGCCAGGCGTGCCGGAATGCGGCGCGACTCGCTCATTCGATTGCAGGTCATGACAATGTTAGGGCCGTTCGCTACCCCGGCCGGACAGATCATCCGCACCATGAGGTTCATGCCCGTCAGATGCAGGACGGCGGAACCCTCATTGCCTTTTCGGTCAAGGGCGGTCGTGCCGAGGCCTTCCGTATACTGAATGCACTCAAGCTTGTGGACATTTCCAACAATTTAGGTGACACCAAATCGCTGGCTTGCCATCCGGCATCGACAACTCATCGCGCGTTGAACGAAGATGAGCGGGCCTCAATGGGGCTCGACGAAAGTTGGATTCGCCTGTCTGTCGGTCTGGAAGACGCGAGCGACCTTGAGGCTGATCTTCTCTCGGCGCTGGATGCGATGTGATCTGAGGGAGATACGTGGTATGGCCGGACGTCCGCCACCACCCACCTATGAGGCCGTTACAGCGGGCGTTCGCATACGCGTGCAGCCGCGCTTCATGCATGACGAGTCCAAGCCCGCCTCCGGTCAGTATGTCTGGTCCTACACGGTCGAGATCGAGAATGCTTCAGAGCGCACTTGGACGCTGACCATGCGCCACTGGGACATTATCGACAGCCAGGGCCGCCGCCAGATTGTCGATGGCGAGGGCGTCGTCGGCCAGACACCGACGCTCGAGCCTGGCAAATCCTTCCGTTATTCGTCTGGCGCGCCACTTGCGGCACCATCGGGCATGATGGGCGGCATGTACACCCTTGTCGATGAAGCCGGCGAGGAGCTCAATGCCCGCATCCCGACCTTCTCGCTCGACAGCCCCTATGAGCGCTCGCGGCCGAGTTAGTCTCCAAAAATTTTAGTGACGCCTGCGTCAGCTTTGCTGTAGACCCCGCCAGATGGGGTTTCGGGATTTCATTCTTCTCTTTGCCGTCTGTTTCGTCTGGGGGCTGAACCTGGTCGTGACCCGCTGGGTCGTGGCGGATGCAGGCGTGCCGCCGATCTTTTTCGCAGGCGTTCGCTTTCTCGGAATCGCGCTCGTCCTGATCCCCTTCCTGTTTCCGATGCCGAAAAACATGCGGATGCTGTTTACCATCTCCATGTGCATGGGCGCTGTGCATTTCGCGCTTCTTTTCATGGGGCTCGCCAATGCCGAGGCGAGCGCAGTGTCAGTCACAGGTCAGCTCGGTGTGCCTTTCTCGACCTTGATGAGCATGGCTTTCCTTGGAGAGACAGTGGGCTGGCGGCGCGGGCTTGGGATCATGCTGGCCTTTGCCGGCGTGACCCTGATCGCTTTCGATCCGGGCAGTTTTTCTGTGAGCTTTGGGCTGCTCTATGTGATCGCATCGGCCTTCATCGGTTCGATTGGCGGCATATTGATGAAGCGTATGGCCCCGATCAGCGCGCTTCAGTTGCAGGCCTGGCTGGGGCTTTTCAGCTTTGCGCCCCTGCTCGCTTTTTCGTTTTTCGTGGAATCCGGCCAGGCCGGTGCCTTCATGGCGGGTGGCTGGCTGGTCTGGCTCGCAACCCTGTTTGCGGTGCTCGGCGTCAGCGTTTTTGGCCATGGCGCATTTTACACGCTGATCAAGAAATACGACATCTCGCTGCTCTCGCCGCTCACGCTGATGACGCCGATTTGGGGTGTTGTTCTGGCCGTCATCCTGCTAAACGAACCTCTGACGATCCGGCTCGTTCTAGGGGCAGCCATATCGCTTGGGGGCGTATTCGTCATTGCAGTACGGGGTAACAAGTCGATGCCTGAGGCATCGATGAGTGAAAGGGTATAGGGGGACATGTCGACCATCGCCCGGCATCCAAGTCCGACTTTTGACGACCGCCGAACAGGCGTCGATATGCTTGTGCTCCATTACAC
>NZ_JBARZC010000387.1:0-2331 GCF_049649345.1 Henriciella sp.
TGCCTTCGAAGACTTCCTCATGCCCGTCCGGCCAGACCACCGCCAGCGTACAGACGAAGCGGGCTCGCCGGTCCTTTGCGTTGATCTCCTGCAGGAGGGTTTCGACCTTTTCCATGGCCTTGTAGAAATCGCGGGGCTGTCCGGCCCAGATCGCCGTGTGCACGCCTGGCATGCCGCCAAGCGCCTCGACCTCAAGGCCGCTATCATCAGAGAGCGCTGGCGCACCCGTCGCCTTGCAGGCGGCGCGCGCCTTGATCAGCGCATTGCCCGAGAAGGTCTGCTCGGTCTCTTCTGGCTCATCGAGATCAAGCTCGATGGCGGAGACAACCTCCATCCCAAGAGGCTCAAACAAGTCCTTGAGCTCTTTGACTTTTCCCTTGTTATGGGTCGCGGCGACCAGTCGGCCTTTTCCAAGCGTGCGAGTCATGAATGAATGCGGCTCCGATCTTGCTTTATTGATGAATAGTATTATCGTTTAACGGTAAATTACAGGTTTGAGGCTATAGATTGCGGTTTGTGTACCCAAGGAATGACTGAACACATATGAGTATCCGGCAGCAAAACTCCATGGCCGCCTTCATGTCGATGATGATGCAAGTCATCATCTGGATCGCCGTTATTTCAGGCGCGTTCGCTTTCGTTCTGATTACGGCGGGCCTGATCGGCAGCCTGAATGGCGGGGCGATCAAGGTGCCCGGCATGGAGACCTATGTCGACGGCGTTAAACCTGGACAATTCATTGCAGGACTGGCCGGTCTCGTCGTGTTTGCGCCTGGGATCATCTATGTCTGCATGCAGCTGAAGCGCATTCTTTCGACGCTGGCAGATGGCGATCCCTTCGTTCCGGAAAACGGCCCACGGCTGACGCGGATCGCGCTTGCGATCGCGCTCGTGGAACTTGCCCGCTACGTAACGGTTTTCCTGCTTAACGCATTTGTGGACCTCGGCAGCGAACAGCCGGTCCGTCTCAGCATAAACCTTGCAGCATGGGCTGCGGTGGTAGCCCTCTTCATCCTTGCGCAAGTCTTCCGGGAAGGGTCCCGGCTGCGCGAGGAAGAGAAAATGACGATTTAGGAGGCCTGAGAACAGATATGGCCATTCGCGTAACTCTCGACCGCGTTCTGCTTGAGCGCCGCATGTCTCTGACCGAGCTGTCCGACCGTGTCGGCGTCACACTCGCCAATCTTTCCATCCTTAAAACCGGCAAGGCCAAGGCCGTCCGGTTTTCAACGCTTGAATCGCTTTGCCGCGAACTGAACTGCCAGCCGGGAGACATTCTTGTCTTCGATGACGAGGAAGACGGCACCGCTGCCGAAGAAGACGAAGAGGCGGCGTGAGGCGCGTGCGTGCGGAACCTCCACTCAGTGACGAGGTTCATTGCATATGACATCCAACATCAGACGCGCCGCCCTCACCGCGGCTGTACTCGTCCTCGCCGCCTGCACTGGCGGTGACCGCGAGGCGGGCGAGTTCAAGAATGACTGGCTTGGCAATGAAATCAAGATCGACCGGCTGGCCGATCCGAAGGTGCAGGGCATAACCTGCCATATCGCCTATTTTGACCGCGGCGTCTGGGACAGGATCGGCAAGGGCAACTGGTTCGAGGATCCGTCCAATTCATCCATCTCGTGCGTGCGGACCGGACCGGTTGTCATCGGGAAGATCGATCTCGATCGCTCCGGCGAGGAAGTCTGGGACCGGGGGCGCTCGCTGATCTTCAAGCAGCTGGCCGTGCGCCGTATCTACGACCGGGCAAGCGACTCGATGATGTACGTGTCGTTTTCGCGGAAGCCTGTGGATGGCTCGGCCAAGATGAGCCTGTCGACGGTGTCGCTCTATGATGGCGAGGTGATATGGGACGGGCGCGAGAAGCCGGAGCCGCGGGACTAGCCGCGAACGAACGATCACTATCAGCTGGCAAGGGTACGTCCAGAATATGCCTCCACAAAATCAAGACGTATGGCGTTTTGGCGATGGGCACTAGTATCCGGCGGTTCGGAGCCGATTCAGAAAATTTCGACAACGACCGCGCTGTGATCACTTAGTCTGGGTGAACCAACTTTTCCTTCAAAAGCATCCACCACCTTGATGGTAATTCCTGTCCGTCTGGAAACTGCGACGTGATCAATCGGAGGACGCGCCAACATTCCAGCAGGCATCAAATTCGGCGCAGTCGCGCAGACCAGATCAAGCTCGTCGAATGCTTCATTCAGCATTTCAATTCCACGCTTCGTGCCGTAGATGCGACCGCTGCCCATATCTGTGTTGTAGTCTCCAGCGACGCAAAGGACTGCTGAAGGATAGCGTTTCTTGAGGTCGCGCCACTGTTCA
>NZ_JBARZC010000388.1:0-1686 GCF_049649345.1 Henriciella sp.
CATTGATGGTGAGTTTGTCATCCACGGCCCAGGCGGCCGACAGATAGCCTTTGGGACGCGTGAACTCACGAGTCTGGCTGGCACCGCCGGTCCGCGAGAGTTCGGAATATTCCGCGCCGATCGATGCCTGTATAGAAATGTCCGATGTCAGGCTCCGCCCGTGCGTCACCGAGAACTCTATGCGATTTTCCTCGACCCTCGAATTGGCGTTGCTGAGCGGGACGTCGACCAGCCCGCCACCCGTATCGAGCGTCTGGAACATTGCATCGGCTTCCAGAAAGTTAAAGGCGCCTTCCGCGGCGATCTGCCAGTCGCGGCCTTCGGCTGGCGCCCAGCTGTATTCGCTGCGCAAAATGGATTCGCCCTCGTCGACGGTCTGATGAAAGATGGAACGCTCGTCCAGAGTGCCGTCCGCAAGCGTCGTGCGCACGCGCTGGCGGAACGGGCTGTGCTCGAAGCGCCAGAGGGCAACCGTCTTCAGCCGGCCGGGGCCCAGGCCGAATTCATAATCGCCGCCGATCTCGCTGTTCCACTCATCCTCACGGTCATCGAAAATACGGATCCGGTCCTGGCGTCCGTCCCGTGGGAAGCGATTCGACACGATCCGTGTATCGATCCGGAATTCGTTGTACTCGGCATTGAAGTTGGCGATAGGGCCATTCGCCGGCGTCCATTCGAGCGAACCCGACACGCCCGGTGCGTTGCCGGTGCGGTTGATGACTTGTTCACGGAATTCAATGAGATCGCGATTGCCATTATAGACCGCTTCGTCGCCGGATCCGCCGCCGCGGATCGGGTCGTTCCTGAGGCCGAGCGTCCAAGCCAGCGCGTCCGTGCGGCCCGTAATGGAGAGGTTTGCTCCGTCATAGAAGGGCGGCAGGTGCTGGCGGAAACGCGAACGCCATTCCCAGGTGCCGGAGACGCCGTTCACTGCGGCGGTCACGTCGACGACTTGTCCGGAAAGACCCGGAATATCCAGCGACGCCCCGTCGACAAGCTCGATTTTCTCTACATTTGTAGCGGGAATTCGGGCGAGAGCATCCCTGAGGGTAAGAGACTTGCCGGACACCCGGCGGCCATTGATCAGGACGTTGCCGTCTGCCTGGCCAAGCCCCCTTGATCCATCATCGTCTTCCTGAATCGAGAAACCGGGAATGCGGCGAACCATATCAAGCCCAGTGCTTGGAGAAAACTGAGCAAAATAATCTGGCTCGAACATACGGGCGGCGCCGTTAGCTTCAGTCTGGGCGGCAGCTGGAAAGATGGCAAGCGCAAGGGTTCCCGCCAAGAGCGCGGACTTGAAAGACATTCTACAGATTTCCTCCCGAAAAGGCATTATCGCCGGGTGAGCGGATGCAATGTGTTACATGTGTAACGATATTAATCCGCCGCGGGCTTCAACTTACCATTCTGTAATGTTGGGGGGTGGCGTGTATGCCCGCCGGAGCGGGCCGGGTTGGCGCCAAGGCTCAGTTGTCCTCGTCCAGCTCCGCGTGCACCTGGCCCCAGGCGAGCATCGCAAAGAGGCCCGACCCGCCTATAATATTGCCGGCCAAGGCAGGTAGGAGGTTCACCCCAATGATCTTCGCAAGATCCTGTTCTCCAGTGAACGCGACCATGAACAATTCTGTTGAGCCGACCACAACGTGCGCGAAGTCGCCGAGCGCAATCAGATAGGTGAAGAAC
>NZ_JBARZC010000389.1:0-1764 GCF_049649345.1 Henriciella sp.
GATAACAGCCCGGCGGGACGGGTCAAGGCAGTTTCGCCCTCCCTCCCTCCAGCGCCCGTCAAACGCGCGTCCGATTGCCCAGGTGAACATGCCCGGCAACGGTTGCGAGCGATTGCATTGTCCGGGCAGCCTGCCTAAAACTGGCCTCACCAGGGTTTCGGAAGCGATAAGATGAGTCAAATCAATCAACTTGAAGTTCACTTTGCCAGGGCGCTGGACCGGTTGCGGGATGCCATCGAGACCCGGGGCGCTGCGAGTGGCGGAGGGAGTGGTGAGGCGCCGCAACTTCAGTCGCGTATCGCTTCGCTGGAGAACGACAAGGCAAAATTGCTTGAAGAGTTGGTGAGCATCCGCGCCAAGCGTGACAAGGACGTGGCGGCGCTCGATGACCTGATCGCTCAACTCAAACCGCTGATCGAGGAGGCCTGACATGCCTGAACTCATTCTCGAAATTGGCGGGCGGGTTTTCGATGTGGCCTGCGAGGCGGGTCAGGAGAAATCGCTCGAGCAGGCCGCGCGACTGCTCGATACCGAGGCGCGCCAGATCGCCGACAGTCCGGCGGGCGCGACCGAAAAGCGCATGCTTCTGTTGTCGGGTCTCATGCTCGCCGACAGCATGGCAACGCTTCGCGCCGATATGGGCAAGATCGAAGACCGGCTTCGCTCGGCCGAGGAGCGCGTCCGGATCGCCGAGGCAAAATCGGCAATGCTGGCCGCCAATGCGCTCAAGCAGGAGAGCCATCACAGCTACACGAGCCCTGATCAGGAGACGGAGCAACTGCGCGCCGAAAACGACGCAGCGGTCGAACTTCTCTCAAAGGTGCTTGAGGATATCAACACGCTGGCAGACGCTGCCGAGGGCAAAAGGCGCTGATGCCGATCGACCTACCGGGTTCTCTGATCCGGGAGGCTGCGCAACGGTTCGGTCACGTGGAAATCAGGTCGACATCAGGCGCGCCATTGCCCCGACCGTCAGGTCATGCGTTCGCCGACCGGATCTTTTCGGCGGCCTCGGCATCGAATTCGACGCCTTTCTCCTGAAAGAGTGTGTCGAGTTCGCCCGACAGCGTCATCTCGGTGATGATGTCGCAGCCACCGACGAACTCCCCCGTCACATACAGCTGCGGAATGGTCGGCCAGTCCGAAAAGCTCTTGATGCCATTGCGAACTCCCTCATCCGCGAGCACGTTCACGTCCTTGTAGGCGACGCCCATGTAGTTGAGCACACCGGCCACGCGGCTCGAAAACCCGCATTGCGGCATCTGCGATGTGCCCTTCATGAAGAGGACGACATCATTGGTGTCGATATCGGTACGGATCGCTGCGTGGGATGGATCGCTCATTCGTGGTTCTCCGGTACTTTTGTTGTGAGGGCCAGCGCGTGCAACTCGCCGCTTGATCCGTCCATCCGCCCCTTGAGCGCCGAATAGACCAGTTGATGCTGCTTGACCCGGTTCAATCCGCGAAACTCTTCCGCAGTCACGGTTGCGGCGTAGTGATTGCCATCACCGGCGAGATCCATGATCTCGATCTGCGCGGTGGGAAAGGCCTCGCGGATCATCCTCTCGATGTCAGCGGCTTCCATTGCCATTCGGTCAATCTCCCGCGCCTGTCTGCGTCTTCCCGCGCGTACCGCGCCCGCAACGCACGATCTCGCAATTTGAAGCCAGGGTTCTGAACTGAACTGGCGACAAACCTGAATTAAAGTGGCGTCCGAACCACCGCAAGGGCTAGGCGAGCAATATTGTCAGCGCGGTTCCATGG
>NZ_JBARZC010000390.1:0-6602 GCF_049649345.1 Henriciella sp.
TGGCGCCCTTCGCTTTCGATGACCGGCGCGTTCATCACGCCGGCCACCTTTTCTGTGTCCAGCGTCGCCGACATGGCCAGCAGGTGCAGATCCTCGCGAAAGACGCTCTGGGCTTCCAGGGCGAGCGCCAGCCCCAGATCCACATTGAGGCTGCGCTCATGAATCTCGTCGAAGATCACGCAGCCAACCCCGTCGAGTGAGGGATCAGACAGAAGACGGCGCACGAACAGGCCATCTGTGATGACTTCGACAACGGTTTCTGCCGAGACCTTGCGCTCGATCCGTGTCGAAAGCCCGATCCGCTTGCCTGTGCGCTCTCCAAGGGTTGCGGCCATCCGGTCGGCGGCCATACGCGCAGCAAGACGCCTTGGTTCGAGCAGCAGGATACGGCCCTCGATCGGCGCGAACCCTTCGATCAGACCCGCCAGCGCCAGCGGTACGCGGGTCGTCTTGCCGGCCCCTGGCGGCGCGGCCAGGACCAGCCGCTTGTCGGCGCGGACTGCCGCGCTTATCTCGCCGAGCAGGCTTTCTATCGGGAGGGCGGATGTGTCACTCATAGCCTGCTTCCTCTAGCCGACTGGCGAGGCGATGACACGGGCTGTCGCAGTATTTGCGGTCATCTTGTGTTTCGAATTAGGGTCGAAGCGCTTAAAGAGGCTCAGCAGAATTGTGGGAAAGGTCCGCGCACGTGTCTGACTGGCTTGAATTTTCCGTTGTGGTCCCGGTGCATAATGAATCCGGCAATGTCGAAGCGCTGGTCCGCGAGATTGCCGCTGCGCTCGATGGCCGGGCCTATGAGATGATCTTTGTCGATGACGCCTCGAGCGATGATACGCGCGCCGTCCTGGCGGGCCTGAAAAAGGATTTCCCGGCCCTTCGCGTGCTCAGCCACCGCAAGAATGCCGGCCAGAGCCGCGCGATCCGCACAGGCGTGAAAGCCGCGCGCGGGCGGGTCATCGGCACGCTCGATGGCGACGGTCAGAACGATCCGGCCGACCTGCCAGACCTTTACCGCGCCCTCACCCGTCAGGATGCGCCGGAGAAACTCGCCATGGTGATGGGCCGCCGCGGGAGCCGGAAGGACACGGCCTGGAAGCGCTTCGGCTCGAAATTCGCCAATTCAGTCCGCCAGCGCATGCTTAAGGATGGGTGTGACGACTCCGGGTGCGGCATCAAGGTCGTCAAGCGAGATGTCTTCCTGTCGCTTCCCTATTTCGACCATATGCACCGCTACATGCCGGCCCTTATCAAGGCTGACGGCCATGAGGCGGAATTCATGGATGTGAACCACCGCGAGCGCGGGGCGGGCAATTCGAAATATACCAATTTCGGGCGGCTCTGGGCCGCTCTGTCAGACCTTCGCGGTGTGACCTGGCTGATCCGCCGCCGCCGCAATCCGGACGGCGCAGACGAGATCTGAAACGGGTATTTTGGCTGAATCTCAAAAGACACGCCTCAATCTCGACAGATAGTGTGCTAGAATTTCATGCTTAACACGCCTGCAAGGGGACGTTAGGCATGAGTATGAGAGGTATCTTCGGGGCGGCTGCCATCGCCAGAGCCGAAGATCGTAAGAAACGGTCGGCCGCATCTGGCCGGTCAACGCAACGCAGGGGATCCAACATGCGCGTGCTACTCGGTATATTTCCACTTCTGATCATTCCGGTCGCGATCTACAATCTCATCGCACTGCCCTATGGCGGCGGCGCAGAACAGGTCGATGGCGTGATCAACAATGTCGCGCCGATCATCGACATGCTGAAACAGCCAATGCTGACCTTCCCGATGATTTCCGGCGTGAACTGGGCGATCACAAATGGCGAAATGCTGATCCTGTTCTCGATCGGGCTCCTGTTCATGGAAATCCTGAAATCGACGTCCACCGGCACGGCCACGATCGTCAATCATGCGATCTCGATGATCCTGTTCATCGTCTGTCTGGTCGAATTCCTGCTCCTGCCGAACTTCGCAACCTCGGTCTTCTTCATCATCACCATCATGACGCTGCTCGACGTTCTCGCAGGTGTCGTCGTGACGATTGTCTCTGCCCGCCGCGACTTTGGCGTTGGCGAAGGCTTTGCCTGACCGCTATTTGAGCAAGATTATTACCTGATCGGGGCGGGCAGATGTAATTTCTGCCCGTCTGCGCTTCACAGACGCGCAAACCTGTCTAGTCTCCGCGCCAGTCTTGAAATTTCAGGGAGCCGGGGAGGCTTATGGAAGCGCTTGTCACACTGATTGAGAATGTCGCTGGATTTATCTGGGGTGGGTCGTGGGGCGACACCACGGTGATTCCCGGCAATATAGGTCCGCTGGCCGTGTTGCTTCTGGGCACCGGCCTTTTCTTTATGATCCGTCTGGCCGCACGGCCGCTTCGCCGTTTCGTGCCCGCGCTTGCCGAGGTCTGGCAAGGCCGCAAGGCGCAGGGGGAAGATGGCGCGATTACACCCTGGCAGGCCTTGTCGACAGCCCTGTCAGGGCAGGTTGGAACCGGCAATCTGGCGGGCGTGGCAACGGCTATCACCCTGGGCGGCCCCGGCGCGATCTTCTGGATGTGGGTGGTCGCGATCTTCGGCATGGCGCTCGCCTTTGCCGAAAGCTCGCTCGCCGTCAAATATCGCGAAACGGACGAGTATGGCCGCATCAATGGCGGCCCGATGTATTATATCAAGAATGGTCTCGGCAAGAACTGGTTGTGGCTGGCCATCATCTTCTGTCTTGGTACGCTGTTCTCGGCAACCGCGACAGGCGGCATGATCCAGGCCAACTCGATCATGGAATCGGTGACCGAGACGGGCCAGTCCTCGTTCGGCCTGACGATCCCGCCTTGGCTGATCGGCCTCGTTCTCGCCGGGCTGGTCTTCGCCGTCATCATCGGCGGCATCAAGTCGATCGGCAGCTTTGCCGGCAAGGTCGTGCCGGTCATGGCTGGCCTTTATGTGCTCGCCGCATTCATCGTGCTGGTCATGAATGCCCCGAAAGTGCCTGGCGCTTTCATGGAGATCATCAATTCGGCCTTCGGCCTACGCGAAGCGGCAGGCGGCGCGGCTGGCTACGGCGTGATGCAAGCGGTGCGTTATGGCATCGCACGCGGGCTTTTCTCCAACGAGGCCGGGCAAGGCTCAGCGCCGATCGCCCACGCGGCGGCGCGGACCAAGAACCCTGTCCAGCAAGGCGAAATCGCAATGATCGGCGTGTTCATCGACACGATCATCATCTGTACGATGACCGCTCTGGTCATCCTGACCGTCACAGGAGACTTCAAGAAAAGCCCGGCCCTTATGGCGGCAAACCAGTGCATCGACGCCGGCCAGACGCTGCCGGAAGGCACTGATTTGAATACGCTGTTCCCGAGCGCGTATACTGATGGCCGCAATGAGCTGGTCGCTGCCAATGGCGCAGTTGCATCGGCCTGGCTTCAGGAATGTCAGGCTGCGGGCGTGGATGTCGAACAGGCGGCGATCGCTGGGGCCTCCGATCCGGATGTTCTTCTTGATGTTGATCATGCCTGGGAGACGGACGCGAACTCTGCGGCGATTACGACGCGGGCCTATGGCGCCGCCTTCCCGGGCGGCGAGTTCATCGTTCCGATTGCACTCTTCTTCTTCGCCTTCACGACGATTATCGGCTGGTCTTATTATGGCGAGCAGGCCGTAACCTATCTGATTGGCGAATGGGCGACCCACCCGTTCAGATATGCCTGGGTGCTGGTTATCTTCATCGGCGCGATCATCACCAACACGGATGCGCTCTGGTTATTGGGCGATATCGCCAATGCATCCATGGCCTTTCCCAACCTGATTGCGATCATTGCGCTCTCAAGTGTGGTGGTGGCCATGCACAAGCTGAATGACGACCCGGATCACGGCCATCCCGTGATCGACAAGACCGAGCCGCCGCCGTCCGAATAGGGCAACGCGGCTCGAGACGATACGAGCGCTTTGATGGGACCCTGCCTGCTTTTGCGGGCAGGGTTCTTTCTTTGGCGGCGGCTCTTCGCCGCTGTGAGACAACGGCCGATTGGTTCGGGTTTCCTTTTGGGTAAGGGCTGGGCGGTACACTCGCGCCATGTCAGACGCTGCCCGCATAGATGCCTTCCTGGAAATGATGAGCGCCGAACGGGGCGCCTCGCCGAATACGCTGGATGCCTATGGCCGGGACCTGCGCGACGCATCGGACTTCATGAAGGGCAAGCTCAGCCGGGCCGGCGGAGCAAAACTTGCGCGCTATTCGAGCTGGCTGGCCGGGCAGGGGCTTGCCCCGCGCAGCCAGGCGCGAAAGCTCTCCTCGCTACGCCGTTTCTTCCGCTTCCTGTTTGAGGAGGGCGACCGCAAGGATGACCCGACTTCGAAGCTCGAAGGCCCCAAGGCGGGCCGCGATATTCCCGATGTCCTCTCACGCGAAGAGCTCACCCGCCTGATCGAGGCGTGCGGGGAGGATGTGCGTCTCAGATGCCTGGTGGAGCTGCTTTACGGCGCCGGCCTGCGGGTCAGCGAGCTTGTATCGCTGAAGCTTGGCAATCTGCCGCGGCGAAAGGGCACTCGCTGGGAGACGACGGATATCATCGTGCGCGGCAAGGGCGGCAAGGACAGGCTTTGCCCGCTGGGCAGGCCCGCTCTTGATGCCATTCTCGCCTGGCTGGACGTGCGCAACGAGAGTCTGCCGAAGGGCACACTCAAGCGCGGCGGTGCGCGGGCGTTTCTCTTTCCCTCCCGCGGCAAGGAAATGCACCTGACGCGGCGGCGTCTCGGCCAGATGCTGAAGGCGCTCGCGCTGGAGGCCGGACTGGATCCTGCGCGGGTCCATCCGCATGCGCTGCGCCATGCCTATGCGACGCATCTGCTGCAGGGCGGGGCGGACCTCAGATCGTTGCAGACCCTGCTTGGCCATGCCGATATATCGACCACGGAAATCTACACCCATGTTCTGCAGGATGAACTCGCAGAGCTGCTCGAGACGGCCCATCCGCTGGCACAATAGAAATTTGTCACGCAGCCTCTGGCGAACAGGAGCTGTCCTCCCGATATTTGCAGTCCTTTGCCGCTCACCCATACCGGAGAATTGAGGAAATCATGTTTGCCTATATTCGTGCCATCTGTGCCACTGTGCTCATCTTTGAAATATCCGGCGCCTTCGCGCTCGGCGTTGCGACGCTCATTCTCCTTGCCCTGCATGTGAGCGGGATCGCGTTCTGGAGCGTCGAAGCGCTGACCCTGGCCGGTGTCTGCTATGTCTGCGCCTTGTTCTTTTCCCGCGCCCTGTCCTATGAATTGAGCGAGGCAACCGCCGAGGACTGATTTTTGCATGCCCGTCCCGGCAGTGATCCGAACTCAAAAATACAGGGGACAAGAATGCGACTTATCACGGCAACACTTACAGGCCTGGTGCTTCTCGCCGGGTGTGGCGACAGCGGCGAGCCGGCACCAGCCAAGACACCTGAAGTCACCGGACCGACCGTCAGCGCTGAGGATCTCGCTGTGCTGGAAGGCACCGGCTGGACAGGCGAGCATACCTATCGCGGCTATGTCGGTGCCCAGGAAGACGTCACGATTCCGAGCAGCATGACCGTCCGCGAATCGGGCGGCATGTATGTTCTCAATTTCGAATATGAGGACTCCCTCTCCAATTATTCGCAGGAGCTGCCGATCTCCGCCGATGGCCGCCAGCTTGGCCTCGGCACGATCACCGAGCGGACCGAGAATGGCGACGTTTTGACGATCGTGACCGAAGAGGAATGCCTCGACGCGCAGGTCGATTCCATTTGCCGGTTTACGTTTGAGATTTCGCCCAATTACTTCACCGAACGCCGCCATGTAACGGCGCTGGGCGATGATCTCTCCATCCAGCGGGACTATTTTCGCTATACCCGCTAGGCGCTGACAACAGCCAGACCAACAGGACCAACTTATGGTCCAGGCGCGCTTACGCAGTCTTTCAGCTGACCCCTCTCGACGCCGCCAGCTACATCTGTAATATTACAGCTGTAGTGAGCGGCGTTTCTGCCGTGTGCAGCCTGGAGAGGCGTTGGCTATGGCGGCCATTTTTACCCCTGACGCCGAGAAGGAGTTTTTTACGCCTTTCGGCCCGCTGATGGGATATTTCCGCATGCCCGCGCTGCTCATCAGTGCGCTGAATGATGCTGTCAGCGACAAGCTGGAAGATCATTCTGGCCAGCTCGTTGGCAAGGTCCGTGAGGAGCTGCGCTTCGACAAGCCGCTGATCGATCTCGCGGCCGCTCATCTCGGCCAGACGCTGATCGAATATCATGTCAGAGCCAGCCATCGCGGCGCGTTCGGCGATTACAATCACCGCGAGAAGCAGTTCGAACTGAACATTATGGGCGGCTGGTTCGTGCGCCAGTTCGCAGGGGATTATAACCCGCTTCATATTCATACCGGCGCATCGATTTCATGTGTCGGCTATCTCGCTCTGCCCGACGGCATGGAAGCCGAATGGGAAGAGGATTATCGCGACCATCATCCTAGCCATGGCCACCTTCAGTTCGCGCACGGCACCGATGTGCACTATTCAGTCTCGAATTTCATGATCAAGCCGCGCGTCGGCGACGTCTACATCTTTCCCTCTCACATGTTCCATTGTGT
>NZ_JBARZC010000391.1:0-2607 GCF_049649345.1 Henriciella sp.
CGCCCCTGCTGCCTGGCGGGGGCGTTCTTGTATCAGTTGCCGAGAATCTGACTGCGCAAATGATTGGTCACAGGATCGGACGACCCCTGACCCCCGGGCTTGAGACGTCCCGCCATCGTCTTGCCGCGCTCCACGCCCCACTGGTCAAAGCTGTTGAGGCCCCAGAGCACGCCGGCGAGATAGGTGCGGTGCTCGAACAGGGCGATTAGCGCGCCAAGCCGTCGCGGCGTCAGCTTGCTTGTGTGCATGAAGGTCGACGGTCGCCCGCCCGCATGGACTTTCTGTGCCGCGATCTCCAGTGGCAGCTCGGGCTCCTCCTGTTGGACGTCTTCCAGCGTGCGGCCATTGGCAAGCACCTCGGCCTGGGCGAGCGCATGTGCCGTGAGACCGGTCACCCCATCCTCATCTTCGAGGGATCCTGGCGCCAGGATGAACTCTGCAGGCACGATGGACGGGCTCTGATGCAGCCACTGATGATAGGAGTGCTGGCCGATCGTTCCTTCGCCGCCCCAGAGAAGCGGTGTGGTCGACAGACCGACACCCTCGCCATCCGGGCCGACCGATTTCCCGTTCGATTCCATTTCGAGCTGCTGAAGATAGGCCGGTAGCATGCGCAGGCGCCGTGAATAAGCCAGTAGCGCGCGCGCCCCAAAGCCCATGAAGGAGGCATTCCAGTAATCGAGCAGGGCGAGCTGGACGGCCACATTCGTGTCGATAGGTGCGCTCTGGACATGCGCGTCCATATCGGCAGCCCCGGCGCGAAATTCGTCCATGACTTTGCCGCCAAGTGCGATCGAGCAGGCGACCGAACCAGCCGACCAGATTGAAAACCGTCCGCCTACGGCCTCCGGTAGGTCGAGTATGAGGCCGTCGGCCCCGTTGAGCCAGGCCGTGGCGCGCGCGGGATTTGCCGTCACAAGTACGAAATGGTTTGCCCAGTAGCTTGAAACGCTCTCGCGCAGCCAGCGCCGCGCCCGCCCCAGATTGTAGAGCGTCTCTTCGGTTCCGAAGGATTTGGAAACCCCGACAATCAGTGTTGTTGCCGGATCGAGCCCGGCGAGGGCAAGATCGAGATCAAGCGGATCGAGATTGGCGCAAAAGCGCAGGTCGAGACCGGCCCGCCGGCTGTCATGAAAGGCGTCCGCGATAAGGCGGGGTCCGAAGTCCGATCCGCCAATACCGATATGGACGACGGCCTTGAACGGCTGGCCGTTGGCTGCGGTTTTCTTTCCAGAAGCGATATCATCGGCCAATGTTTCGGCGTCTATGGCCGACTGGCGCACATGCCTGGCGGCTTCAAAGCTCGGATCGTGCGCGCGTAGCGCCCAGTGCAGGGCAGCCCTGCCTTCTGAGGAATTGACTTCGGCTCCGGAAAACAGCTGCTCGATGGTGCCCCGCAGATTTGCATCAACGGCTTTTTTGATAAGGGCGCTTTCAGCTGCTTCGTCCAGATAGTGCCGCGAAATATTGATCGACCAGTCGCAGGCCGAGAGCTCGTTCGTACTACGGTCGGCTTGCATAATTTCGCGAAAGGGCTGTTGCCGCAAGCGGTCTGCGTGACTTGAAAGATCCATAAAAGGCCTCGTCAGGAACGGTAGAAAACGGTGAGCGCGTCGCCAGCGGCCTTGCGCATCAGATTGACCGGGGCGGCGGCGTCGGCGCGCTTAAAGACGGCGCGCTTGTCGTCGCCGGTCATGAGCAGCAGGATATGGCGCGCATTGGCGACGGCCGGATAGGTTAGCGTCATTCGCTCGGTTATCTCGCCGGTTACTTCGGTCTTCGGCGCATCGATGGCCGCTACGCTGAGCAGGTTTCCGGGGTCGGTCGCCGCGCCAAGCCCCTTCGCATCTGAAAACCAGGAGAGGGTGTGCCCGTCCGGGCCCATGCCAAGAATGAGCACATCGATCACGCTTGCTGGCTCGCCATAGCTCTTGTCGAGCTCGGCTTCAGCGCCGAAGGCTGTATCGGACGCCGTTTTCATTTGCAGAAACCGCGCCTCTGCGGCTTTGCCCTGCAACAGCGTACGTTGTACGAGCGCTGCATTCGAGGCAGCATGTTCAGGCCCGATCCAGCGCTCATCGGCAAGTCCGACCGTCACATTGCCCCAGTCGAGCTCTGTGTCTGACAAGGCCTGGTAGATCGGCCCCGGCGTCGAGCCGCCCGAGCAGAAGAGACTGGCCTTTGAGCGGCGTTCCAGCGCATCTCCCAGCCTTGATTTGACCCAGTGAGCCGCGTCCGCTTCAAAGCTCGTCTTGTCACTGAATGTGTGGAATTCTGTGTCCGATATCATATCGTGGCAGGGACACGCGCGGGCACACGCTGTCAAGCCCGGCTGCGGTGGCCTGCGATAGAATTGTCATGGGTGCTTGAAAGCGCGCGCGCGCGTGTGTATGTCGCCCGCTTCAACGGGAATCAAAGGCCCGCTGGTAAAAGGAACCTAAACCCCGTCCGGCGGGCCGGACAGTAGCTAGAGGAGGCCACCCATGGCCAAGGAGAAGTTTGAGCGGAACAAGCCGCATGTGAACATTGGCACGATTGGCCATGTTGACCACGGCAAGACGACGCTGACGGCAGCGATCACGATGACGATGGCTGATACGTATGGCG
>NZ_JBARZC010000392.1:0-15637 GCF_049649345.1 Henriciella sp.
ATCAGGGTCGGCTCCGCTGCGCTCGCCTTCATACACGGCGCGCGAATTCATCAGCACGAAGGAATTGTAGTATTGCGCAGCCGGGCCCATCGCCGTCGGGCCCATCCGGAACTGATGGTCGGGATGCGAGACATTGGAGTGCATGTCAGGCTCGGTCGCGTCCATCCACCAGGCATCGAACTCCTTGGTGTCCAGTTCGGACTGCATCTGGTCCCAGAATAGCTCGCGGCAGGTTTCGGAGTAGGGGTCGACGAAGGCATTGAGATAGCCGGGGCCGACCCAGTCGAGCGCGCCGCGCTCGATATTGCCGCGATAGATACAGCCGGCCGCGTCGAGTGCCTTGTAATTCTCCGTCGTCGGATAGAATTTCGGCCAGACCGAGATCATGATCTGCGCATCCATGGCATGGACCTGGTCGACCATTCCGGCAGGATCGGGAAAGCGCTCGGCGTCAAACTCGTGCGATCCCCACGAATCCTCGGGCCAGTAAAACCAGTCGAGCACGATATTATCGATCGGGATCTCCCGGGCGCGATACTCGGCCAGGACATCGATCAGCTCCTGCTGGTTTGTGTAGCGCTGGCGCGACTGCCAGAAACCATAGGCCCAGCGCGGCAGCAGCACCGCCTTGCCGGTCAAATCGCGATAACCCGCGATGACATCGTCGCCCGTCTCACCATGGATGAAATAGTAATCCATCAGCTGCGCGACCTCCGATGAGAGGGTCAGCTGGCGCGGATCGGCGTCGGTGCGCGGCCCCAGATGGCGGACGCGGAAATAGCCATCATTGGCAGCCCATTCCACGCGCACATCCTTCGCCTCGCCCGGCGTCATCTCCAGCTCGAAATTGAACTGGTAGGGGTTCCAGTTCTGCCGCCACCGATCAACGACCGTCTCGCCATCGACTGTCACTGTAATGTAGCTGGACGCGTAGACCTGGAACTTGTGAAGCCCGGCCGTCTCGGCCTCGATCGACCCTGTCCAGACCACCTTGTCAGGCGACTGCGTCCCGAGCGGGGCGGGAAAGACATCGCGCACCGACTGGCCCGTGGCGAACTGGTCCGCCGGCAGGTATTCATAATCCGGATCGCCTTCGCGGGTTTCGGCGACCACTTCGCCATCAAGATAGTATCGGCCGGTCAGACCGCCCTCGCTGCCATCCTCTCCTCGCACAATTAGCGTGTCATCGAGCCCGCCCCACGGGCGCGGATCGCCAAAACGCGTGATCGAGGACTGATCCCACAGGATGCCATAGTCACCGGTTGAGACCACGAAAGGCATGGCGATCGAGATATTGTGCTGGGCGAGTTCAACATTCTCGCCATTGTAATTCATCTGGCCCATCTGCTGCTGGCCGAGGCCGTAGAACCCCTCCGATACATCGGCGTCGAAATCCTGCTGGATTGCATAGAAGTTTTTATCGTCCAGCGTGAAGGAGGAGAAGGACCGCCCACCATGCTCTGACAGGATCGGCGTGCCGTCTGCCTCGAGGAAGGACACCTGACCGGTGCTGCGATCGACACGGGCCGTCAATGCGGACGTCGTGACCAGCACTGCATCCTGAACCTCCTCAACGGTAAACGCATCGAAAGGCGCAGACGCGACAATCATGAGGCTGTCATCGCGCGCGAAGTCACCATCCGGATCGGCGAGCACGCGGATGATCTGCGGCGAAACGGGCTCGATGCGGACGGGTGCGGCGCCTTCGGCGACCGGAATGACGGTGATGCCGGTCTCATCGCGCTCCCAATGCGCGACGGGTTGGGCTTCGGCGGCAATGCCCGGCGCGCTGGACCGCTGCGCATTGTTTGCATTCGTACAGCCTGCCGCAACCGCGATGGCGCAGAGCGCAATAGCTGTGTTGATGGTGCGCATATGATGTCCTCCCGACCGCTTTTTTTTATTCTGTGTCAGTGTGACACCGACTTCAAGCTGGCAGTATCAAGCGACCCGGTGCTCGGCATACTGAAAGAGCGGAATAGGGGTGTCGTCAGACCAGTGCAAACGCGTCTCTTGTGAGGGGCGGTTACTTCAGTTGCCCGGTCCAGGCCAAAACGATGCCGGCAGCGACGCTTTGCGACGCAAAAGCGCTGGACGCACCCGCATTATCGTACCTGCGAACAAAACTGTCCTGGTCGGCCCATTCGGCGCGGATATAAGTGCCGAGCAGGACCGTGCGCGACAGCGGATACAAGGCGGCGCCTTCAATGCCTGCGTAGGACCGGCTTGCGCCCCCGCCGCCCGGCTCGACCAGACCGACACGGCCGCGCAGGTCAAACTCCCAGTTTCCGGCCTGCCAATGGGGCCCCGCTGTCAGTTCCAGCCCCCGGTCATTGGTGTCGGCATCGACAAATCCGGCGAGCTCCGGAGCAAGCGGCAAGTCCAGCGCAATTGCGCCCGCCACTTCCAGCGACGGTTCGCTCTCTTCGCCCGGATAGGTCAGCCAGTTGGCGGAAACGTCGGCTTCATAGCCACGACCTGACCACGCAAATCCGGCCGTGTAATCCACCTCATCATCATAGGCAGACTGGTAAGGCCCGACGGGTGTGAGGCGGTATAAGGCGACATAGAGTTGACCAGCCTCGAGCGCGAAGTCGGCCCCCAGATTCAATTCGACCGCCGTATCGCTGATCTGTTCGCCCCGGTCGATCCCGATTGTGGAGGTGCCAATGTCGGCATAAAGCGTGACGGGCTCAGGCCAGGCCGACAGGGGCAAGGCAAGGCTGACCGCCAGCGCGCCAAATTCACGGTACCAATTCTGAAAGTAGTGAAACGCTTGGTTTGCAAGGGGCATGGGTTTCCTCCAGCAGGGAATAGACTGCCGTCACGCCTGGCTATGCGCGGCGCGCAAAACTGCTTGATTGTCGTATGGGGTGCGCGTTGGCGGCCCCCAAAAGGAGGCCGCCCGCTTCGGGATCTAGTCCGGGATTTCGATAAGGCCGGGTTCGAGCGTGTAGTAGCCCGCAACGTCCAGTGTCACAGTAGACGGCTCATCCGACGTGTTCGCAAAATACCAGCCTTGGCCGCCCGTCATGGGCGATATGAACTGACCATGCGTTGAGCCGACGTCATCCTGCTCGCGGTAAAAGAAGACCGCCTTGCTGTCATCCGACTGGCCATGAAACTCCGAGATAACTGTGCCGGTCGCTTCGATGGAGTATATCAACACATCTCCGGCATCCATGGATACCTTGTATTCGAGGCGAGACCCGTTTTCGCCCTCGGGCGCGAGATCGAACGTGAAAGTGTCGGTCGAGAAGGCTGCATCGTGAGCTTTCTCGACATTGATGTGAGGCATTTCGCTGGTCCGCAGATCGCGGGCCTCATCTTCGTCTGCAAAAGCCGGGCTGGTTGTTGCTGCCAGCAAGGCTGCAAAGCTGATTGCGATGTGGCGTTTCATATGGATTCCCTTTTTGTTGAGGTGGAGGTAGTGACTAATAAACGTCGCGGCGATAGCGCCCCGACGAGGCGAGATGCTCGAAAATGTCTTCGCCCAGTATATCGACGAGCGCCTCATGGACGGCCGGGGCCATGCCTTCGAGACTGCCGCACACAAGTATGGCGGCCCCGTCTGACACCCATTGCCGGAGGTCGGCTGCGGCATCACGCAGGTGATGCTGGACATAGCGGCGCTCTTCCTGATCGCGAGAGAAGACCAGGTCAGCGCGCTCCAGAACGCCCGACTGCAGCCATCCGTCGATCTCTGTCTGGTATGGCCGGTCGAAGGCAGAGTTGCGTTCGCCGAAGATCAGCCACGCGGGCGCCGCGTCATCTGCCGCCCGTTTTTTGAGGTGGGCGCGCAGTCCGGCAATGCCTGTTCCATTGCCGATGAGGACAATCTTTCGGTTCATCGATGGGGCATGGAACCCGGCATTCTCGCGGATACGAAGCGGCAGGGCGTCGCCTGGCTGAAGTGAATCGATCAGCCAGGCCGAGCCGAGCCCCTTTTGCCCATCAGGGTGGAACATTTCACGGACGAGAAGATGAATCTTGCCATCCATTGGTAGCGAAGCGATGGAGTATTCGCGCAGCGGCAAAGTTTCAGGTGCGTCATGCTCTGCGTCACCCATCGCCAGCTGGGCGATATCGCCGGCATACCAGGACGGTAGTTTGCCGGCCGGCTCGAACTCAAGGTGATAGACAGCTTGCCCCTGGCTTCCTGGGTTCACACACTCACGGCGCGAGAGGATCCAGGGCTTGAAGGGCGCGCGCTCCAGGTCGATCTGGCTCTGAACGCCCGTGATTTCGGAAAGCTGACCGGCCCACTCGCGCAGCGAAGCCTCGTCCAGTTCATCGACGCAGATCGGGTCGTGAAGGCGGGAGGCGCTGTTCCCCGCGAGCCAGTGGTCCACTTCGAGGCCAAACTTGCAATAGGCTCCATGCCCCAAGCCGCCGAGCGCAAGCAAAGCATATTGCAATGTCGAGAAGTCGGCAGACGCCCGCATGTGACGCCGCTGGAAGGGAATGACATTGTCAGGCGGGTCGCCATCACCGGCAGTCGAGACGATGAAGACAGCACGCCTGTGAGCGGCAATCGAGGCCGGCGTAAGCGTCGCCATATCCTGGATACGCACGGACAAATTTGCTGCCTCAAGGGCGCGCGCCGTCTGCTCGGCCAACTGGCGAGCTGAGCCGGTCTGCGTTGCATAAGCAATCAGGACGGCGGCGCGGCTGGCAGGTTGCGGCGCATCGCCGGCGGCCTCTTCAGCTATGGCCTGACCTTCAGGCCCCGAGCCAACCGGAACCAGCCCTACACGCTGCAATCTGCGCCAACCGATCACCAAGGCCGTAATCGACAAGGCGAGACCGGGAATGGTGGTGAAGAAGAGTAGAAAATCCCACCAGGGACGGTTATCGAGCAGCCATTTGAAATCAAGATCGTGAATGGCAACAACGGTCCAACGATCAATGCGCGACTCATTGTTCACAAGACCGAGTATCTCGCCTGTGTCCGGATCTATGTGAAACCAGGACTGTTCCGGATCATCGAAGCGAACCCGAATAATCGGTGTTTTCTTTGGATAGAAACCTGAATGCCAGTACTCGTCGCCGTCCGGCAGAAAGTCTGCCTGAGTGACCTCATGGTCAGGCATCATCGAACCGGCGGCAGCTTCGACCTGGGCGAGTGTGAGCGGCTCGACTGATCCGTCTTCAACCCGGATGACTTTGGCCGGCGCATTACCGTTCTCCATCACGGCAAACGGTTCACCCCCGATCCTGCGAAACGTGATGCGGCGCGCATCCTCTGCCTCGGCAAGGGCGGCGGTCGTACCAAGCGCAAATTGGGTCGACGTATCGCCCGCATAAGCATTGTGCTCGGACTTGGTGATGTAGCGCGTCTCAAGAACGCCCCCCGGATACATCGTCCAGAAACCAGTGATGATCCAGAGCGCGAGGAAGAGGCCTCCCACCACGCCGAGAATGTGGTGCCACTTCATCAGCCCCTTGAATGGCGAAACGGACCCATTGGCATATTTGGCCCGCAAACGAAGCCGGTCTATCCCGACCCAGAGTCCGCTGAGCGCAACGAAGATACCAATGCCTGCAATGATATAGACGCTCCAGGCCCAGAGACCTGTGTCATGTCGAACAAATTCGAAATACAGCCAATGCGGAACAGCGCCGACATAATTCCATAAGCGTTCAGTCTGCACAGTATCTAGCACGATCTCGCCGCTCGCGATCGACACGTAATAGTGGGTGTTTTTCGCATCGTTGAGCTGGACGACGTGAAAGGGGCGCTCCTTGTTCCAGTACCCTGTGACAGTCCACTGGTCGCTTCTGAGATTGGCTTTCTTCAGCGTGGCCTGCGGATTTCCCGTCTGGTCGCGAACGATCTCGACCGCCCGCTCGGGCGAAACGCCTTTGATCGGTTCGCCCGTATCGGCCGCAACGGTATGATGCTGTCCGCTCCAGTCGGTGATCCGGTAGAACGGTCGGTCGGCCGACATTTCGAGCCGCATGCGATCAGGAAATTCGTTCAGACCAGCGGCAGAAAGCGCCTCGCCGGGCGTCGTATTGATGTTGTCAGCCTCGACCGGGGCCAGCACGCTAAGCCTGTCATCCAGCGTCATCGCCGGAAAACGGACATAGGCAAGCACAATTCCGCTGGCGAACCACATTACAAAGAACAGGCATGCGACGACGCCCAGCCAGCGGTGAATCCAGATTATCCATCTCTGGAAAGTTGCCTTGAATGAGCCCGTCGCTTGAGCGCGGCGCGTGGCCGCGACGGTTTCAGAGCCTCGTTCCTGCTGGGTAATATCGGAGGACATGGCGCCTTTTCCTTCCGGGGTTTCCACCAAGTTTCACACAGCAAAGCAAACCGAATAAGTATATGCAAATAAATTATATGCCTGTCTCTCCTCAGGCTCGGGGCAGTTGGCATGTGTGCACAATTCAGCGCCCCAAGTGACTAATTCTATAGCATCCAGTGCAAAAAATGCCCCCGGGACGCGGATGTGGCGTGCTCCCGATTGACGACGTTTCGGCCGCTTTGTTGTCTATACATATTAATAAGTGTCGACTTGACGCTGAGGGGATAACCCGACGAGGCCAAGCGGCTGTGCGAGCAGAAAGGGGAAACCATGTTTAACCGCACCGAAAAGACTGTCCTCATGAGACAGGCGAGCCTGAGGGCTATTGCAATTGCGGGGCTGATGAGCCTCGCGGCGATGCCGAGCGCGATTGCGCAATCGGAGGCCCTCCAGACTGAGGATGAAGAGGCCACTATGGAATCCGTTCTGGTGACGGGTACCCAGCTTGAAGAAGACCTTGCAATCGAGCTGTCAGAATATGGCAACCGCCTACAGATAATCGACAGCGAAGACCTGGTTAAGCGGGCGATCGGTGATGTGGCCACGGCCCTGCAATTGCTTGCTCCGTCACTCTACATCCAGCCAAAGGCGGGCGCTTTCGACTATGTCGACATCTCGCTGGAAGGATCCCGGACGAGTGAGGTTCTCTGGCTCATTGACGGTGTGCGGATCAGCAACCGTCTCTACAATGGCACCACGCCGCTCGATACGATCCCGGCCGCCATGGTTGAGCGCATCGAAATCCTCGAAGGGGGGCAAGGGCTGTTCTACGGCACGCAGTCTGTCGCAGGCGTCGTGAACGTCATTACAAAATCGCTGAAAAGTGGCGAGACTGACGGCCAGTTCATGGCCGGTGTCGACACGAATGGGGGCGAGCACATTTCCGGCAATGTGCGCGGCGCCGCCGGCCCGCATGAATTTGTTTTCTTCGCGTCCAGCGATACGTCTGAAGGCTACCAGCCGATCCCGACGGAAGATTACCAACCAAGCGCCACCGATCGCGAGCGTGGCTACGACGTGCTGACCATGGGAGCAAAGTACGGGATCGATATCACCCCGGACATGCGCTTTTCTGCAAATTACCAGAACACCAAGGCCCGCCTCGACTTCGCGCGTCCAGACCTGATCAATCTCTATTACAATGAGCGCGACGAAGACATCATCAGTGCCAAGTTGGACTGGGAAGCGACCGACACATTCGGGGTCTATCTCAAGGGTTATTATCACTCTTGGGATACGACGATTGATCGCTACAACAATTCGCTGACCGATCCCGGCGAGGTCATCCAGACCGCCGATAACGTGTACTGGGGATATGAGGATTTCGGCCTGAACATCCTCTCGAAATTCGCTCCGGGCAACGGCATCGAGGTCTATGCCGGCTGGGACTATCAAAACTATAATGGCCGCGACGATGTGCTGCTCATCGATGAGCAAACTGAATCCGTGCACGCGCCCTTCGTCCAGCTGCGCACCACGGAAGACATGTTCGGCAAGCTCAAACTGGCAATCGGCGCTCGCCACAACATGCCCAAGTCTGGAGAAGGAATTACCATCTGGAACGCCAGTGGTCAGTACGATTTCTCCGAGTTCCTTTTCGCTCGCGCGACATTCGGCACGTCTTATCGTCTGCCGGATGCCTATGAACTGTTCGCGATCGACCCTTGCTGCACCCAGGGTAATCCTGACCTCAAGGGTGAAGAAAGTACCAACTTCAACGGCTCTGTAGGCGGTTTCTTTCCGCTGGGAGGCAATGATGGATCCTGGGAAATCGTGGGGTACTACCGGGAGGTGGACGACCTGATTGCTAGTGCTCCTGGAGCTGGCGGCCAGCGCGTCTTCCAGAACAGCGATGGCAAGACGGAAGTCACGGGCGGCCTGGTTGCGATAACCCTTCCGTTCACGGACGCCTTTTCGGCAGATGCTTCATTCGGGTTTACCGAAGCCGAGGGCTCGAATGGTCAGCAAATAGACAGCGTTCCGGAATCGACGGCAAAACTGGGCGTTAGCTATGATCCGGAAAGCTTGCCAATCGGGGGCTCGCTGAACTTCAACTATTTCGGCACGACCTATGACACACTTGGTGTCGGACGACAGGAATATGGCGACACGCTAACTGTCGACCTCTCGGCCTTCTTCACCTTCGGGCCGGAAGATCGCCACAGGATCACTGGTCGGGTCCAAAACCTCTTCGACGAAGAATACGTCACCCGGTTCCAGCAGGTCACGCCGGATGGTGGTGGTGATCCATATGCGGCCCGCTTCGTCGGCGTTCCGCAGACCCTTTACGTGAAATACGGCTACAGCTTCTAACGTAGGGCCCTCCTCCTTATCACGGCTAGAAGCAAAAGAGAGACGCCGCTCCGGCAAGGGGCGGCGTCTTTCCAATTTTGGGGGGCTTGCCAAGAGCGACAGACGGAAGGCGCCATTATGGCGGGGCCGTCTCAGTCCAGGCTTGGCAAATCGAGACCCTGCTCATGTGCGCACGCAATAGCCTCGTCATAGCCAGCATCTGCGTGCCGCATCACACCCGTTGCCGGATCGTTCCACAGCACCCGTTCTATTCGACGTGCCGCATCATCGGTTCCGTCGCAGCAGATCACCATGCCGGAATGCTGTGAATACCCCATCCCGACGCCGCCGCCATGATGCAGCGAGACCCAGGTTGCCCCGGATGCTGTGTTGAGGAGGGCGTTCAGAAGCGGCCAGTCAGACACAGCGTCTGACCCGTCCTTCATGGCCTCGGTTTCCCGGTTGGGCGAGGCAACAGAGCCTGAATCGAGATGATCACGGCCGATCACGACAGGCGCCTTCAGCTCGCCTCTCGCAACCATCTCATTGAAAGCCAGACCCAGACGGTGCCGGTCGCCCAGCCCCACCCAGCAGATCCTGGCCGGTAGCCCCTGAAACTTGATTCTCTCGCGCGCCATGTCGAGCCAGTTGTGTAGATGAGCGTCATCCGGGATGAGCTCTTTCACCTTCTCGTCTGTGCGGTAAATGTCTTCAGGATCGCCGGACAAGGCCGCCCAGCGGAACGGCCCGATACCCCGGCAGAAGAGCGGGCGAATATAGGCCGGCACGAACCCCGGAAAGGCAAATGCATCGGCGAGGCCTTCGTCAAATGCGACTTGTCGAATATTGTTGCCGTAATCGACGGTCGGAACGCCGCGTTTCTGGAATTCGAGCATGGCGGCGACATGTTCGGCCATGGAGGCGCGCGCAGCTTTCTCCACGCGCTTTGGATCAGTTTCTCTCGCCGTCTTCCATTCGTCGAGCGACCAGCCTTTCGGCAGATAGCCGTTGACGGGGTCATGAGCCGAGGTCTGGTCCGTCAACAAGTCGGGCAAGATACCGCGCTCCAGCAGCATCGGCAGCATTTCGCTGGCATTACCAAGCAGGCCGATAGATCGGGGGGGTCCCGACTGGCAGCTCTCTTCAATCATACTAAGAGCTTCGTCCAGATTGGCGGTGTGGGCGTCCAGATAGCCCGTGCGCATTCTCATATCGATGCGGGAGGCGTCGCACTCAATGGCAAGGCATGAAGCTCCTGCCATGACAGCGGCCAGGGGCTGCGCGCCGCCCATGCCGCCAAGTCCGGCAGTGAGCAGCCACTTGCCCGTCAGATCCACATTGTAGTGCTGACGCCCCATTACAGCGAAGGTCTCATATCTGCCCTGAACGATGCCCTGAGCGCCAATGTAGATCCAACTGCCAGCCGTCATCTGGCCGTACATCATGAGCCCTTTTTTATCGAGCTCATTAAAATGATCCCAGGTCGCCCATTTCGGAACGAGGTTTGAATTGGCGATCAGTACGCGGGGCGCATCGGCATGGGTGCGGAAAACACCGACGGGTTTTCCCGATGGCACGAGTAGCGTTTCGTCGGATTTCAGGCGTTTCAGCGTCGATACGATCGTCTCGAATGCCTGCCAGTTTCGCGCTGCCCGGCCAATGCCGCCATAGACCACCAATTCCTCAGGACATTCAGCAACGTCCGGATCGAGATTGTTCATCAACATGCGCAGCGCCGCTTCGGACTGCCAGGTCTGCGCGCTGATCTCTGTCCCATGCGGCGCACGTATTGTTCGCGCGTTGGCACGATAGGTCATCGGGTACTCCTCACTGATTTTCGGCGAATTCCAGACAGGCCGTCAGGATCTGTCTCAATGTCTCTATAAAGGGTGCGGCCCGCTCGACCTCAAAAGGAACGGGCCAGATATCGTCGCCCACGTCTCCGAGAGGTTCGTCCAGATATCCGCGGCAAGCCAGTTCCATTTGAATAGCGTGGACGTTTCGATCAGGCTGTCCGTAGTGGCGCGTCGTCCAACCACCCCGAAACCTTCCATTTCGAACCGTTGGCTTGCCGGATCGCACGCAGATGTTTTCAACCGCATCCCCCAACACCAAGGAGCAGGTCTGGTCGTGGTTGGTGCCGATACTGAAAATGGGAAGCAGGTCATCGAACAGCCGGGGAATTTTCGAGCGGATCGAGTGTGCATCATAGAGCACAACCTGGCCATGATCGGCGATAAGCCTGTCGATCTGCTGCTGTATGGCGTCATGGTAAGGCTGATGGTAGGCGGCGCGCCGGCGTGCGATTTCGTCTTCGCCCGGTTCATGGCCGTCCCGATAAAGCGGCTCTCCATCAAATGTCGTGAGAGGGCATAGTCCGGTCGTCGTCTGCCCTGGATACAGAGACGCACCGGAGGGGTCACGGTTCACGTCAATGATGGAACGCGAAATTGACGTCCGGATCGTGGTCGCGCCAAGATCCACAGCGAAGGCGTATAGCTGGTCAACCCACCAGTCGGTGTCCTTGCGCGCCCGGGAAAGCGAAAAGAATTCCGGCGAAATATCATCCGGGACGTGCGTGCCTGTATGCGGGAAGGTCACGATTAGAGGCCTGTCGCCGCGCTTTATCTCAAGCCAGTCTTCCATCATCGGCGGACAACTTCCGGCAAGTCAATCTCGACGGCTGAAGCGATCTCTCCGCAGCATACTAGCGAAGCAGCCGCTTCGATATCGGGATACATCAAGCGGTCATCATCAAGCTTGGGCACTTTCGCGCGGATGACGGCGCGCGCCCGTTCAAGAGGGGCGCTGGACATCAGGGGCCGATGGAAGTCACACCCTTGTGCGCCCGCGAGTAACTCGATCGCGAGGACGTTGTTGGCGTTCGCGATCATCCGCATAAGCCGCCGCGCGCCATGTGCCGCCATTGAGACATGATCTTCCTGGTTCGCCGAGGTCGGGATGGAGTCGACGCTCGCAGGATATGCCATTTGTTTATTCTCCGACACCAGGGCCGCCGAGGTCACCTGCGGGATCATGAAGCCCGAATTCAGCCCTGGATTTGGTGTGAGAAATGCAGGCAGTCCGGACAGTGCAGGGTCAACAAGCATAGCCGTGCGGCGCTCCGAAATGGATCCGATTTCGCACACTGCCATGGCCATCATGTCTGCTGCGAATGCGACAGGCTGGGCATGAAAATTACCGCCGGATATCGCTTCGCCGGTCTCTGCAAATATTAGAGGATTGTCAGAAACGCCATTGGCTTCGGTTTCAAGGGTCGCGCCGGCCTGCCTGAGAAGCGTGAGCGTGGCGCCGGCGACCTGTGGCTGACATCGAAGGCAGTAGGGATCCTGAACACGATTATCATTGTCTAGATGCGAGGCGCGGATTGCCGATTTGGCCATGAGGGCGCGAAGGGCTGCTGCACATTCAATCTGGGTGTCGTGCCCTCGAAGCAGGTGAAGGCGATCATCGAAAGGGCTGTCAGATCCTTTCGCCGCTTCGGTCGAAAGCGCGCCGGTGATCAGCGATGTCTGCAACAATCGTTCTGCCTCGAACAGACCGGTAAGGGCGCAAGCGGTAGAAAACTGGGTTCCGTTAAGAAGCGCCAGTCCTTCCTTCGCTGCCAGCGCCGCCAGGGGCTTCAGGCCAGCCGCTTCCATGGCTGCAGTCGCAGGCATGCGCACGCCGCCAAAATTGGCGTCTCCTATGCCAATCATGGTGCAGGCCATATGAGACAGCGGCGCAAGATCGCCGGACGCTCCCACCGATCCCTGTGACGGGACAATCGGCAGAACGCCCTTGCAAATCATGCTCTCTAGCAGCTCGATCGTTTCCAGCTGAACGCCGGATGCCCCTCGCGCCAGGCTGGCGAGTTTCAGAACCATCATCAACCGCACCACTGCGTCCGGAAGCGGATCGCCCACGCCAGCGGCATGCGAAATCACAATGTTTCGCTGTAGAACCTCGAATTGGTCATCTGGTATACGGACAGAGGCCAGTTTTCCGAACCCTGTATTGATCCCATAAACTGGATCGCCCTTGGCCACGATATTGGCGACGGCACGGGCGGACTTAAGAATCACGTCATGACATGCCGGGTCGAGCTTGATGGGGGCGCCCTGCCAGATGAGGCGCCACTCGGCGACGGATATGTGGCCAGGCCTGAGAATGACTTTCTTCATCGCCCACCCCGCACACGCTGATGCAGCTTGTTGAGGCCTATATTATAAACAAGTTCAGCGGGGCTCTCGATGTCCCAAATGGCAAGGTCGCATTGCTTGCCTGCCTCCAGGCTGCCGGTCTTGTGCCCAATGCCAAGTGCGGTTGCGGCATGACAGGTCACCCCTTTCAGGCATTCTTCAACCGTCAAACGGAACAGGGTCGCCCCCATATTCATGGCAAGAAGAATGGAGGTGAGCGGCGAGGTGCCGGGATTACAGTCGGTCGCGACAGCCATCGGCACTCGATACTTCCTGAGCAGGTCAAATGGCGGCAGCTTGGTGTCGCGCAGGAAATAGAACGCGCCTGGCAAGATTGCGGCGACTGTGCCCGCTTGCGCCATAGCGCGCACCCCGTCCTCGTCGAGATACTCTAAATGGTCGGCCGACAGGGCGGCGTATTCTGCGGCGAGTTGCGCCCCATGGCTGTTCGACAATTGCTCAGCATGCAGCTTCACGGGCAGGCCGGCATTGCGTGCGGCCAGGAAGACACGCTCGGTCTGCTCTCGGGTAAAGCCAACTGATTCACAGAAGGCATCCACCGCGTCGGCGAGGCCAGCGCTTGCGGCTTGAGGAATGATTTCCTCGCACACAAGTTTGATAAACTCATCGGGCCGCCCGTCAAATTCGGGCGGAAGCGTATGGGCGGCGAGCAGGGTGGTGCGAATGTCGACGTCGCGCCGTTCGCCGAGCGATCGGGCGGCTCTTAACTGCTTGAGCTCATGGTCAACATCCAGCCCATAGCCGGACTTGATCTCAATCGTGGTGACGCCTTCCGCCAGTAGGGCATCAAGACGTGGGAGCGCGCCTTCAACCAGTTGTTCCTCGCTCGCCGCCCTTGTCGCGAACATGGTTGATCGTATGCCTCCGCCGGACTGAGCGATCTCTTCATAGGTCGCGCCTTGCAGGCGCATCTCGAACTCTCGTGCGCGGCTGCCCGCATAGACGAGGTGAGTATGGCAATCGATGAGGCCGGGCGTGATCCAGCGCCCCTCGCAATCGATCGTCTCTGTATCGCTGGCCGGGGGGGCGTCTGATGACGGGCCAGCAAAGACGATGCGTCCGTTTTCTTCAACGATCATTCCGCTGTCGATGACCCCCAGTTCGGGACGGGCGGCCGACAAGGTTGCCAGTTTCGCATTTGTCCAGATTCTCATATGACCCGTTTCGCCCCATCGAATTCGTCAGTTGCCCAGATTGCAGCTAATGTCTATACATAACAATGTAAATTGGGAAGCGTCCATTGGTCAGTGTTCAGGCATCAAAATCGACACGTATTTCGCACACTCTGCAATGTGGACGGGCGCTGCTGCCTGAAGGATGGGCAGAGAATGTCGAGATCGATATCGCCGACGGCATAATCCACGCGATCAGGACAGATTGCGCCGGGATCTCTCAATCGCGATCCAGTGTGGCGGCAGTGTCCGGCCTTCCGAATCTGCACTCCCACGCATTTCAGCGCGCAATGTCCGGACGCACCGAGTTCAGGCAGTCATCCGGAACGGACAGCTTCTGGACCTGGCGCGAGCAGCTGTACAATTTCATTCGTGTCGCAGCCCCGGAGGACATCGAGGCGATTAGCGCGCTGGCATTTGCAGAAATGCTTGAGGGCGGCTTCACCCGGGTCTGCGAATTCCATTACTTGCACAATGATCCTGCGGGCTGGCCCTATGCAGATCCGGCTGAGATGGCGGGTCGTATCGTCCAGGCGGCCGAGGCTGCGGGCATCGGTCTGACCTTGCTTCCCGTGTTTTACGCGCAAGCCGGCTTCGGCGGACAGCCTCCATCGGACGGCCAGAAGCGGTTCCTGAACGCGGTGGACTCGTTTGACCGATTGATCGATCGGGCCGGGAGACACTGTGAGAGGCTTGAAGGCGCCGTGCTCGGTGTGGCGCCTCATAGTCTTCGTGCGGTAACACCTGAACAACTGGCCGCGGTGTGCGCCTTACAGCCGAATAGACCTATACATATTCACATCGCAGAACAGGTGAAGGAAGTCGAAGCCTGCCTGGAGTGGAGCGGGGCCCGGCCCGTCGAATGGCTGCTTGAGCATGCAGACGTTGATGATCACTGGTGCCTGGTACATGCGACGCATACGAGCGAAACTGAGCAGCGGCAGCTAGCGATGAGCGGTGCAGTCGCCGGCATTTGCCCGGTTACAGAGGCCAATCTGGGAGACGGCATTTTTGACCTGCCTGTTTTCCTGGAGGCAGGCGGGCGCTTCGGGGTCGGCTCCGACTCGAATGTATCGATCGATGCCTCGGACGAGCTGCGACTGCTGGAATACGGCCAGAGGCTGCGCTTCAGGCAGCGAAACGTGATCAACACTGGCAGCGGAGGCTCCTCGGGAAGAATGCTCTATGAGGCAGCCCTGGAGGGCGGAAATCGAGCCTCTGGAACATCCGCGCAGCTTGCGCCTGGCCACTCCGCCGACATTCTGGTGCTTGCGCCGTCCGAAGTCCTGCCGGCCACGGACGCAAACGACGCAATTCTGGACGAATGGGTGTTCAGGCGTGGGAAAGCGTCTATATCTGAGGTTTGGGTTCGGGGGGGTCGTATGGTTGAGCAGGGACGGCATGTCAGGCGATCGGAGTTTGAAGCTGGCTTTCGACGCGCTCTCGAAAGGATTCTGAGCTGATGCCGCTGTCTTCCAGGCCGAACACGGCACCCTCAAAAAAGACCCTGCACGATTCCATTCGCAGCGCCATCGAAGACCGGATACTCTCCGGAGAGCTCAAGCCTGGCGATCGCATCCCGTTCGAACACGAGCTGATGGAAACCTATGGCTGCTCACGGATGACAGTGAAC
>NZ_JBARZC010000393.1:0-12989 GCF_049649345.1 Henriciella sp.
GCAGGGTGCGGCGCGCAACATCCCCGATATCGCCGACCGCGCCAGCGAGGAAACGGACCGGGCGCTCGAGCTTCGGACCCGCGACCGCCAGCGCAAGCTGATCGCCAAGATCGACGCTGCGCTGCGCCGCATCGACGAAGGTACGTATGGCTATTGCGACGAAACGGGTGAGCCGATCAGCCTGCGCCGCCTCGAAGCTCGTCCGACAGCAACGCTGAGCCTTGAGGCTCAAGAGCGCCATGAGCGCAAGGAGCGGACTGTCCGCGACGACTAGAATTTGTTCGAACTGGAAATTGAAAACGGCAGAGGTCGCAAAAGACCTCTGCCGTTTTTTATCACCCAACGCCCGGCGGTTTATTTCTGTGCCGATCCGTTGATCACAATCTGCCACGTGAATCCGAATCAAACCTTATCCAGATGTTTCGGTCGACTTAAAATCGGTGTGGCTTGGTTAACACAGAGCGCCCGTTCATTAGCATCTGACTGCGAATTCACTTCGTAAAACCCGATTCCCTGTGCGACGGACTCCAAACTCCTAACGTCTCATTAACCAGCGCGGCTCAAGAATGACGGACAAGGCTGATAGGGCAGACATGCAGAACGCAGTTCGTGATGAGCAGAATGAGTGGGCCATGTCTGAGCGGCGGGAACGCACTGTGATGCGCGACATGCCTGGGCCCTACCACACGGCCAAGCCGGCGCAGGAAGAGGGCTTCCGCTTTCCGACGGCGAGAGGAATCCTCTCAAAGGCCGAGATTGAGGCGCTTCTCCGGCCGAACCTCTCCCAGATCAATGATGATGAGCCAGAACCTGATGACGTCCGTGAGGTTAAGGTCGCCCGGGAATTTCCTCCGGCCGAGGCTCAGATCGATGACGCCGCCCGCAGGATTTCCGCGCGCTTGTCGCTGGCGCTTGGTCAAATCTCAGGGCTTAAGTTGGCAATTCGGCCGACGCGTTCAGGCCCTGTGGATGATATCGGTGCCCGTCTTTCCCGGTTTAGCTCCAGCAAGACCGCCTTCGCCTGCTTTGAGGCTGAGGAAGGCGATATCACGCATCTGCTCGTTCTGCCCGGACGCATCGCCGACAGTCTGATTTCGATTGCCTGCGGAGGTTTGCCCGAAGGTGGAGCTGGCGCGCGGGACCTGAGTGCGATCGACTGCGCGCTTCTCGAACAGCTGATCCGTCCACTCAACAAGGCCTTTGCGCCCTCCAGCCGGCTCAGCTGCATCGAAACCGACAGCGACTATGCCGCCTCGCTTGTCAGCACTGACCAGGGCGAATCCATCGAGTTTGAAGCGGCCTTCGGCGAAGACCATGCCCGCCTGGAGCTGTTTTCGTTTGCGGCGCCGCACAAGTCGATGCGCCCAAGCGACATCGAAGAGCCTGCGCAACGAAAGATGACCGCGCTGATGACCGCCCGCATCGCAAGCATGAGTGTGCCAGTGAGCAAGCTTTCCTCGCTCAAACCCGGCGACACATTGATGCTGGGCCTGCCTGCAGATCAACCGGTCGAGCTGTTGTCAGGGGATCGCGATGGGCCCGTTGCCTTTGAGGGCGAGATTGGCCGCAAGGGTAACTTCATGGCTATCAGGATCCGCCGGACCATCGACTAGGCCGTTATTTCCCGCACGTCCTAATGCGTGTCGTCCGCAGCCGATGAGCGCCCACCGCTTTGCAGTTCGGCTTCGCGCTGCGCCCAGAGGCGTTTTTGGAAATTTGTTGAGATGATATCTGTGATCACCAGGACACCGACGACGAGATAGAAGCTCGACTTCGACATCGCATCGATCGGGAAGGTGAAAATGTGCATGTGGGCAAGGTGCGCGCCTTCGGTCACGAGAAGCACACCAACCAGGAATAGGATGAACAGGCCAAGCACCTCATACATCCGGTTCTTCTGAAGAAATTCCGCCACATAGTCCGCCATCAGGATCATGGCGATGCCAGACGCGATGATCGCCACGGCCATGATGGTCACCTGATAGCGGGTCTCTGTGACGCCATCCACGGTTTCCTTCACGTTGGCGATAGCCATAGCGGAGAGAATGGAGTCGAAGGAGAAAACCAGGTTCATCGCGACAATCATCAGAATCGCTTGAGTGACCGACTTTTTCTTACCGTCCTTGGAATGGGCGAAATCATCAACGGTCAGGAGATGTGTGATTTCCTTGACTGCCGTATATATGATGAAGCCGCCACCAAGCAGCGTAACAAGCGATTGAAGTGTAAACTCTCCATCAAGCACTCTCGGTATGGCGATGGAGAATAGGGGTTCTGCAAGGAAGCCGAACAGACTGACAATAATCACCAGGAGGACGACACGGAACAGCATGGCAAGCCCAATGCCCCAGCGCCGTACCATAGGCGCTTTCTCGCCGACACGCTTTGATTCGATCGTGATGTAGAGGAGATTATCGAAGCCGAGAACGGCTTGAAGAAGGAGCAGCATCAGAAAGGTGAAAAAGCCGCTCAGCGTGAAGAGATCACCAAGAATGTCCGGCATGTCTGCCCCCTCTATTATTCGCTATCTGATCTTAGTGTACGCAACCGGTTACCGATGCAAGTCGAGCGATAAGCCCGTGATAAATTTAACGGCCCCAGCGCGCCGGACGACCACGTCCATCTACGTGAACGAAGGGCCCGTGCACAGCATTGGACCCATAACTGCCAAGCCCGCCCTTTGGTGTGTCGCCAGCCGCTGCAAAGAGCTCTTCGGCATAGTCATATAGAAAATTGGCGTCTTCCTTATTCAGAGCGCCATCCTTATTGAGATCGTCCATGACCCCGTCCCTGGGGGCGACGTCGACATAGATGTCCGTGGCGTCGCCATACATGTGGCGGGACAGTTTCGCAGAGCCGATCGCCGTATTGTAGAAGGGAGATCTGTAGCCACTCATTACGAAGAAGGTGTCAGCGTCTGTCACCCCGTCTTCATTCAGCGAAGCGAGCAGATATTCCAGCCGCTCCAGGTTCGGGGTCGAAATCAGAAGGTATTTTGGCCAGTGGTCTGGCTGCTGCTTGCATAGAAACTGGCCGATCCGGAAACTTGGTGAGACCTTGATGTCGCCATAGCCCTCATCCAGCCGGATAAAGCCCTTCGGCTGGTCTTGGGGGTATTGGCCCATGCGGAACCCGTTCAGACGGCCTGATGAGTCGATGTTTTTGGATGGCTCAAGCACAAACAGAGAAACATCGTTGATGACGCTTCCTGAAGGCTTTCGAAATTCCAGTTGATAGATGCCGGGTGTCGATGGCGCATCGAATTGGCCTGCGCCTTGTACCGCTTCGTCATCCAGAAAAACGGTCACACCAGACGGGGCCGAGAAATTCACTTCGTCTCCCGGCATGGCCATGTAATGCCACACGTCATGAGGCAGCTCCTCTCCCGCGAGAGTCACGGGGGCGTCTGCGGCGAGGCCAGTCAGTCCGGCGAATTTCCAGACCGAGATGAGAACAAAGGGCTTGATCATGACGCCTTATCCTTTCTCCAGGTCTGCCGGGCTGTCCGCTTCCGACACCGTGTTGAGCGGTGCATACTTTTCGACCCTCCGAATGCCTTCGGTCCGGTCATAGATGTCGCGCCAGAAGCTTACCGAGCCGTCGTTATTTGCTGTCACAGTCATGTAGGTGATGTGTACCGGGATACGCGAGGAAAGCTCGATGCGCTGATTGGTGTCAGAATCGACAGCGTCCTTGAGCTCTTCCGATTGGACTTTCCTGTCGTCCTCGGCGAGCCATGTCGCCATTTGGACCGGCTTTTCCAGCCGAACACAACCGGAGCTGAAGGCCCGCTTGGCGTGGTCAAACAAGCTGACGCTGGGCGTATCATGCAGATAGACCGAATACTGGTTGGGAAAGATAATCTTCAGTTCTCCGAGCGCGTTGCCGGCGCCCGACTGCTGCACAAGCCTGTATTTTTCGGCCGAAGCCGGATCGTTCCAGTTCACGGAATAGGCGCTGACTTGCTCGCCGGTCGACCGGTCGTAGACCTTGTAGTTGCCCCGCTCGGCATAGCCAGGGTCGTTCTGAAGCTTCGGCAACTTGTCGCGGCGTACAATGCTCACGGGCGCATACCAGTTCGGATTGGCGACCACATACTCGATTTCATCATTGAAGGTTGGTGTTTCGCGATCCTCCTTGCCGACGATTGTTTTCATCGTGATTTCGCGTTTGCCGTCCTCCCAGCCTTCCGCGGTGTAGGACGGAATATTCACCCAGATGTATTTCTCATCGACTGCGCCCTGATGGCGCCAGCGATCCATAGACTCGGCGATACGGGCAATCTTGGAGTCGACGCTCTCATTCATCGCGGCCAAAGTGGCTGGTCCGATTATACCGTCTCGCTCAATACCGTGGCGGGACTGGAACGTTTTGACGGCTTCTACAAGACCCTCATCGTAAATCTGCGGATCAATTTCGTTTTCAACGCTTTCGTCGTCAGTCTCGTTGATCTGACGAGGTTTCGGGCCTGTTTCCGCAGAAGCATCGGTCATGTCGATTTCCACATATACGGCTTCTGCGCCGGGTGCCGCCGTCGATCTCTGCGAGGTGTATCCTTCAGCAGAAAGACGGGTGCGAATGGCAGGAATACGCGGATCTGAGCCGCCCGCCTCTACAATATCGCCTTCGGGAATAGCGAGCCAGCCACCCTCATCGCGGATTTCGCGATAGTCCATCAAAGCGTCCTTCAGACGCTCATACTGAGGATATTTCGATTCATATTTTTCTAGGGCCGCTTTGACCTTGCCTTTGCCGGCATCAATCAAATCCTGGGGCAGTGCGGCAAAGGTCGCTGCATCAAGCTGGGATGTCTCCGCCTCACCCTCATGTTTCATGGTGCCGCTCATCGCAGCCGCCATGCGCAGCCATGCTGCGGACAAGGCAAGATCGGCTTCTGCCCGGGCCTCTTTCGATCCAGTCTCGAAGCGTGCGTTGACCAGCTTTTGAAGATTGGCCTCCAGAACATCCGAGGATGTAAGGCCATACTTGAACAGGTCCGATGAAAACGTCGTCAGGTCTTCTGCACCCGTCTCGGTCCATATCGGTTTAAACATAGTTTGAGCATAGGCGCGGCGCGCTGCTTCAATAACGCTTGGATGAAGATCGCCATCGAGTTCCGTTTCAAACCAGTCCGACAGGATTGCAGTCTCGATCTCGCTAGGGACCGGCGCGTTGACGGTGTCACCGGCCATCACATCTTGCTGCGCTTCTGATACTTTTGGCGCGTCAGGGTGGCCCATGGCTTGCTGCGCTATCGCGAGCGGCGAGACGGTCGCGATCAGTGCCGAGAGCAGGATCGGTTTCATAATACCTCTGTCTTTAGAAAACTGTTGCAAGACCAACGGCAGGCCAGGACGTGAGTTCCGGTGGAAAGTGAAGAAGGCTGCCCGGCGGCGACCACCCAGCGCGAAAGGCGGGTGCACCGGACTGTCCGGCGGGCTCGAGAAAACCGTAAGGCTATGAGGCTGCAACGCTACTGAAATTTCATCTATTCGATTAACGTCGCTTTTGGATTGATTAACCTTTCCGGCCGACAAACGATAAAGAGCCGAGTCTGTTCAGCATGCAGGTGCGTGAGGCTCGACAGTGGTATAGACTAAGCGAATCGCCGCAGAGCCAGAACGGCCGATGCGGCGGCAGGAGTTGGGCTTCATGACGGCAATGGGCACGAAACCGGAAAATCTGGATGTGGTCTCGGACGAGGATCTTCTGGCCGATCAGCCGATGAGCCGGCTCGACCTGCTCCAGCTTGCTTTCTGGGGATGCCTGCTTATCGCTGTCGCTGCTGCGAGCGTTGCGATCGCCTGGCCTGAGGCTGTCGGCGGCACAGGGCCGGTATTGCTCATTTCGATGGCAGCCGGTGGCATGGTGTTTCTGCTTTGGGTCCTGAAAGGGGCAGGGCGACGGCTCGGCCTTTTCCCGCACAAGGGCGCAGCTGCAGAGGCGGTCAACGCTGTCACGCCGCGCTTTGGCTGGATCGATTCGCTGGACGAAGCGGTCCTTGTCGCTGACCAGGGTGGGGCGCCGCTGGCGGCAAACGAGCCTTACCGCGAACTCACCCGAATTGCGCTCTCCGGTCAGCAGGATTCTGCTGGGCCGGTCACCGTCGACCGCATCTTCAGTGCGAGCCCTGGGCTTGCCGCGCCGGTCTTCCGCCTATCGAAGGCCGCAAAGGCCTGTGAAGCACGGCGCGAAGTGCTCCCGGCGATGACGATCGGGTCGGACTCCTTGCCCGTCCAGTACGAAGTGTCTGTCGCGCCTTTGCCTCGTAGCCGCGTCGTCTGGCGCCTGCGCCGGATCAGCGGTGTCGAAGCAGCGACCGGCGCTTCTGACATGAAGGCGCTCTACGTGGAGGATGCGCCACTGGGCTTCTTCGCTGCCAAACCCGATGGCACGATCACTTATGCCAATAACTGGCTTCGCGAACATATCGGCCTGCCTGAAACGGCGAAGAATATCCGGCTTGATGACATCATGCGCCCGGAATTTGTAAAAATGCTCGCGCGTGACAAGAAATCAGGCGCGCCCGGCCGGGCGAACATCATGATCCGCACGCGCGATGGCGTGGAGATGCCGGTCCAGACAATAACGACATGGTCGGGCAAGGGCGCGGACGCGCAGGGGCGCACCGTCGTCGTGGCCAATAGCCAGTCCCAGCTGGCCGGCGAAGACCGCTTTCTCGCAGCTTCGGCGAGCCGTCCTGCGCGCCCTGACGGCGATCCGATGTTTGACGACGCACCGTTCGGTGCTGTTCGCCTGGAAGGCAATTCGGTAGAAGCTGCGATCATTCTGGATGCCAACAAGGCCTTGCTTGAAATGGCGGAAGGCCGCTCTGCGCCCGGCACCCAGTTCTCGGATCTGTTCGTGGATGAGGGCACTGGCGAGGATAGCCTCGCCAGTAAGCTGGTCGATGCGATCGACAAGCCGGTGGGGCTCAAGCTCTCTGGCGATGAGCCAAAATCCGTCAATGTCTTCGTGACCCTCGACAATGTCGGCCAGCCATCGGTTGCCTACATCATCGACATGACAGAGCAGAAAGAGCTCGAGCTGCGCCTCGCTCAAGGCGAGAAGATGCAGGCCATCGGTCAGCTAGCCGGCGGGGTTGCGCACGATTTCAACAACGTGCTGACCGGCATCATGCTCAACAATGACGAGCTGATGACGCGTCACCCGGTTGGGGATCCTTCCTACGAAAACCTGAAGAGCATTCATGAGTTCTCGGTGCGGGCGAAGGATCTCGTACACATGCTGCTCGCCTATGCCCGCCAGCAGACCTTCAAGCGCGAAGTTTTCAACGTGACCGACTTCCTGTCGGAGTTCGGAATCCTTCTCCGCCAGATCCTCGATGAGCGGATCGAGTTCGACACCCTTCACGGTCGCAATCTGCCGTATATCAAGGCGGACAAGAACCAGCTTGAAACCGCGATCATCAATCTCGTGACCAATGCGCGTGACGCGATGCTTCTGTCCGGTCAGTCCGGCGGTAAGCTCACAATACGGACATCCCGCGCCACAGGCGAAGACGCGCATAAGCATGGCTTCAACTATGTCGAGGATGGCGAGTATCTGCTGGTCGAGGTGATCGACAATGGGCACGGAATTCCGTCGAATATTCTCGACAAGATCTTCCAGCCCTTCTTCACGACAAAGGATGTCGGTGTCGGTACAGGGCTTGGGCTGGCCACCGTCTACGGCATCATCAAACAGTCAGAGGGGTATGTCTGCCCGATTTCCAAAGTCGGGAAGGGGACGACTTTCCAGATCTATCTGCCCGCGCTCAAGGCCGATGAAGTGCCGATGCCGGAAATTGTCGGGCCTGAAGACGAAGCCGTCGACCACCGTCCTGTCGATATTTCTGGCCGTGGCCGAATCCTCCTTGTCGAGGATGAAAAGGGCGTGCGCGACATTGCTGTCATGCACCTCATTTCCCGCGGATACGAAGTCGAATCGGCTCAAGACGGCGAAGAAGCGCTTGAAATCCTTCAAGAAGAATCCGGCGCTTTTGATCTCGTGATTTCCGACGTCGTCATGCCGGGCATGGACGGGCCGACCCTGATCCGAGAAGCCAAGGAATATCTTGGAGATGCTCGCGTCATCTTCATCTCAGGCTACGCCGAACGCGACCTCGCCAAGAAGCTCGACGATGACCGCGAAGTGTCCTTCCTGCCGAAGCCGTTCAGCGTGCGCCAGCTTGCAGAGCGCGTGAAGCAACAGCTCGGCACGCGCAAGGAACGTGAAGCGGCCTAATCAGGCAACCCTAGTCAGCGCGCCAGCGCGCACAGATGGCGGTCGGAAGCATCCGGCCGCTTTTCTGTTCTGGGATCGCCATTTCGCCCATTTCGATCCGGCCGCTAAGTGGTTCAAGCCGATCGCCCAGCGCCTGCGCCAATGCAATGTGAGACAGCCGCACGGCATAGGCTGTCAGGATGACGAACAGCGGTTTCTTGACCAGCAGCTCCGCAACCGCGTCGAGCAGGCCGGGCAGGTCTTCTTCAAACCGCCACGTCTCATTCTTGGTGCCTCTGCCAAACTTTGGCGGGTCCAGGATGATCGCATCATAAGTATTGCCGCGCCGGCCCTCGCGGGCGACGAACTTCATGGCGTCGTCTGCGATCCAGCGGATTGTGCGGTCTTCAAGGCCCGATAGTTCCTGATGCTCCTTGCCGAAGCCATTGGATTTGGGGCTGGCGTCCAGATGAACGACCTCTGCCCCTGCCTGGGCGCAGGCGAGCGACATCATGCCGGTATAGCCGAAGAGATTGAGAACCTTCACTGGTCGGCCCGCTTTCTTGATCTGATCGATGGCAAATGCCCAGTGCACCGAGTGTTCCTGAAACAGGCCCAGATGTCTGAATGGCGTACGACGGGCGTTGAACTTCAGCCCGTTCCATTCCATCGGCCAGGTGTCTGGCGCCTTTGGATTGAGTTTGCGCCATTGGCCGCGCTCATCGTCGCCGGCCTTGGCATCAAAATGCGCGTCCGCGTTCCAGGACTCGACAGGCGCGTTCGGTTTCCAGAAGGCTTGCGGGTCCGGGCGAATGATGCGCTGATTGGCGAAGCGCTCAAGCTTGAAGCCATCGCCGCTGTCAAGCAACGCATAGTCCGTCCAGTTATCGGCGAGAAACAGCGTCTGCTGGTATTTCATTTGAAGTCTCTCTGTCGCCAGGCCTCATAGGTCATGATCGCTGTCGCCTGCGCGAGGTTGAGGCTGTCGGCGCCGCCGCGCATCGGGATGAGACACAGCGTATCGCATCTGGCTTCGACCTCGTCCGGGATGCCGGCCTGTTCATTGCCCATCAGGATCACAGTCCCGCCTGTCATGTCTGTCTCTGTATGGCGAGCCGAGCCATTGACGCTCGCGGCAACCACGGAAAGACCGGCTGACACTTTCCAGGCTTCGAACTGGTCGAAGGAGCCCTGCGCGAAGTGGACATCAAAGATCGAGCCCATCGACGCGCGCACAGCTTCGACGCTATAAGGGTCGCAGCACTGATTAATCAGGACGACGCCAGAAATCCCCGCGCAATCGGCAGTCCTGAGGATGGTGCCGAGATTGCCGGGATCGCGCACCTCGTAAAGGCCAATCCATAGACTGGCCGGCTCTGCAGGCAGCTCGCCGATCGTCTGCGATCGCTGCTTGAACGCGCCGATGACGGCTTGCGGATTGTCCTTGCGCGCGATCTGGCTAGCCAGCCTGTCGGGGACCTGTATGACGCGTGCGCCGCCCGTCTCTGCTTTTGCGATCAGGGCCGGCATGTAGCCGCGCTCCGCCCCGGAGGCCGACACGACAAGACTGTCCAGCCTCCAGCCGGCATCGAGCCCTTGCTCAACAAGGCGGGCGCCTTCAGCGAGGAACAGCCCGGTCTCATTACGGACTTTCTTGCGGTCCAGACTCCTCATCATCTTGATCAGAGGATTTGAGGAGCTGGAGATGATTTCCGGGCCTGAAGACATGCGCGGCGTTTAGCACAGACTTGCCTGAACACAATTGATGCGGCATGGATCATGCTGCGTTAACCGGTCCAATTCGGAGGAAAGAGCCGCATTATCAGGAGTCCACAGTCTCGTTTTCGCCTTTTTCGCGACACGACTCACATGTCTTATGCGCGCCTCGATCAAGGAGCCGTTCTTCCATGACTCTCATTAATGAATACATCTGGTATGTCGTCGGCGCTGCCGCTTTCCTCGGATTTGTACTCGCTTGGCTTCTTCGCGGCGGGATGCTTGCTGGAAAGCGCCGGCGGGCAACCGTCGAGCGTGATATCGCGGTCACCGAGCTGGAACAGGTGCGGAGCGAACTGGATTCGCTCTATGCAGCACAGCGCAAGCAAAAGGAGTCGGTGGGCCTCACGTCTACCGGCGTCGACGGCGAAATTCGCGAGCGCGACGAACGGATCAAGCAAATGTCTGATGAGCTGGCCGAAGCCAAAGGTGCGCTTCAGTCGCTGACCGATGGCCAGGGTTCGGAGGATGCGGCTGCGGCGACGCTACAATCAAACGAAGACCTCGAAAATGCGAAATCGCGGAACGAGTTTCTCGAAGGCCGTATTCGCGAGCTTGAGGCGAAGATCCATGAGATGGGGACTGCGCCGCAGGCAGAGACCTCCGCGGTGGAGACCGACGAGGCCGAAAGTGACAAGGGTGAAACTGACAAGGCTGAAACCGACAAGCTCCTCTGGCAGGTCGATTACCTGAAATCACGTATCACGGCGCTGGAGGATGAGGCCACCAAGTCCACGTCTGCCGCGCCGGTTGCCCCAGATCCGGCGCCGGCCAGCGACACAAGCGCTGCGGATGAGGAATTGGCCCGGCTTCGCTGGCGCAACCGCTATCTCGAAGGGCGCTTGGCTTATTTTGAGGAGCGGCCAGATCCTGTTGAAACGGACGCAGACGAACCCGCCGGCGGCGAAGATGCCGACGAAGACGTAACAGCCAAGGAGGTCTCGCCAGCTCCAGAGCTTGCGCCAGACATTGAAGCAGACGTCACCGAAGCGGATTCTGAACCAGCTGAACAGGAAATCGAGGCAGACGGTACCGATGATGGACCTGGCGCTGATCAGCCCAGCGAGCCTGAGGACGTTATTGAGGATGAAGCCCATCCCGCAGACCGCGTTCTTGAGGTGCTGGATGCCAAAGAGGCCATGGACGACACTTCAGAAACACCCGGCGTCGGGACAGACGACGATGACGACAGCGCGTCTGACTCTGAAGGTGTCCGTCCGACCGCGCTCGAGAAGCCCAACGGGTCAGCAGATGATCTCACCCTGATTACGGGGATCGGGCCGCGTATCCAGTCTATCCTCAATGACCACGGGATTTGGCATTTTTCTCAGATTGCCGAATGGAGCGCCGAGAATGAAGCGTGGATCGACAGGCAGCTGAACTTTGCGGGCCGTGTCAGCCGCGAAGGCTGGACCGATCAGGCAAGAGAGCTTGCCGCAGCCGACGCCTCGAGCTGAAGCCAGAATGGCAACAGGCTTCATTCTGCGTTCAGCTCGTTTCGGAGAGAATAATCTTTCATTTGAACGAAGAGTCGTTTGGAAGGTTAATGCTGGCAGTCTAAAGTAGCGCCAAACGGAGGTGAGCCATGTCAACCAAGCTGAACTTTGAAGATACCGAGCGCGTCGAAATTGATGGAGCGCTTGTGCGCGACGCGCCCAAGATGAACCTGTCGAGGCGTGCCATCATATCAGGCCTCGCTGCGGGCAGCGTGTTTCCGATCGTCTCCAGCTGTACGACAAACCCCTATACGGGACAGACCGAGCTCGCTTTTCTCGGTGACGACCAGATCGCATCAATGGCGGCGACCGCCTGGACCGATCTGAAATCGCAAACACCGCAGACCTCAAACTCGCAGGTCAAGAACCGGGTGCTCAACACCTGGAACCGCATTGAGCGGGTGACGCCGAAGGCGGGCGAGCAATGGGATGTGGCGGTCTTCGACTCCGACGACGTCAACGCTTTCGTGATGCCGGGCAACCGGGTCGGTGTTTATCGCGGCATCGTCGAACTGGTTGAAAATGATGACCAGCTCAGCTCGGTCCTGGGCCACGAGGTTGGACACACGGTCTACCGCCATGCCAACCGCCGCATGTCGCGTGCCATGCTTGCGCAGGCCGGTCTTGCCGCAGGTCAGGTTGCGGTCTCGTCGTCAGAATCGCTCAAGAATTATGGCGGGGCTATCGCCGCGCTCGGCGGGGCGGCCCTGCAGTTCGGGGTGGTCCTGCCTTATAGCCGCGAAAGCGAACTTGAAGCTGACAAAGCTGGCGTCGATTACATGCACGCGGCAGGTTATGACACGCCCCAGGCGGTCCGGCTGTGGGAAGTCATGGACGCGAAAGCAAATGCGGCGCGGCAGCCTGAATTCCTGTCGACCCACCCGCACCCGTCCACGCGCATCAATGCGCTGAAGCAGTATATCAATGCCAAGGGTTACGCGCTGATCTAGGGCGTCGACCCAGACCCAATCCGACTGACCCGGCGGGCTTGACCTGCCGGGTCTTTTCGTGTGTACACCCGCCCTTCGCTCAACTGTGGGCGAACTTCTGTGGGAAGTGCCGGCGGCAAAGACCATCACCGGGCTCTACCACGGGACCTCAAATGAACGGCGGCCGGATCGAAAGACCACCGGCCCTATACAAGCCAGAGAGGATATCATGGCGAAGAAACTGCTGGGGCAGCTCAAGCTCCAGATCCCGGCCGGTGCGGCCAACCCGTCTCCACCCGTTGGTCCAGCGCTCGGTCAGCGCGGCATCAACATCATGGAATTCTGCAAGGCCTTCAATGCGAAGACCGAGAAGATGGAGAAGGGACTGCCGATCCCTGTCGTGATCGATTATTATCAGGACAAGTCCTTTACCTTCATCACCAAGACGCCGCCAGCGAGCGTGCTTCTGAAGAAAGCTGCCGGCCTCAAGATCGGCAAGCCGAACTCAGGCGCAAAGCATCCTGGCAAGGACGTCGCTGGCAAGGTGACCGTGGCCCAGTGC
>NZ_JBARZC010000394.1:0-8622 GCF_049649345.1 Henriciella sp.
TCATTGTCCGGCACCAGTGGAGCCGAGGCTTTGCGCGTATGGCCCTGTCTCTCAAAATAGAAGAGGAAAGTCTCGCGAAGTTGGTTGACGCTTGTCATCTTTGGTTTCTGGCCCCGGTCAAAATCAGCTGTCGGCCTGCACAGATCTGCTGTGACCGCCGAACTCCTGCAGGGGATATAAAGAGTCCCCTGCGGCGCGCCAAGCGTCAGCCACGCCGCAGGGGTCAATCAATTACAGTCTTGCAGGCCTGCTAGCCGACATCGGCCTCATCGGCGCTGTCATCATTGCCGGTCTCATCGGATAGCAAAACATCGGAAAGAAGGCCGGAGCGCTTGCGGATTTCGGTCTCGATCTCGTCAGCAATTTCCGGATTGTCCTTCAGGAACTGGCGCGTCTTTTCGCGGCCCTGGCCGATGCGGTCTTCCTTGTAGGAGTACCAGGACCCTGCCTTGTCGATGACTTCGCACTTTACGCCGAGATCGATCAGTTCGCCTGTCTTGGAGATACCTTCCCCATAAATGATATCGAACTCGACCTGCCGGAAAGGCGGGGCCACCTTGTTCTTGACGACTTTCACACGGGTCTGGTTACCGATGGTTTCGTCGCGGTCCTTGATCGCGCCGATGCGGCGGATATCGAGGCGGACCGAAGAGTAGAATTTCAGCGCATTGCCGCCGGTCGTGGTTTCCGGGCTGCCGAACATGACACCGATCTTCATGCGGATCTGGTTGATGAAGATGACCATGCATTTCGACTTGGAGATCGAGCCTGTCAGCTTGCGCAGCGCCTGGCTCATCAGGCGGGCCTGAAGACCAGGCAGGCTGTCGCCCATCTCGCCTTCAATCTCGGCGCGCGGGGTCAGCGCAGCGACCGAATCGATCACCAGAAGATCCACCGCGCCGGAGCGCACCAGCGTGTCGGCAATCTCGAGCGCCTGCTCGCCGGTATCGGGCTGGGAGATGAGCAGATCATCAAGATCGACGCCCAGCTTGGAGGCATAGACCGGGTCGAGCGCATGTTCTGCGTCGATAAAGGCGCAGACCCCGCCATTCTTCTGCGCTTCGGCAACCGAGTGCAGCGACAGGGTCGTCTTGCCGGAGCTTTCAGGACCGTAGATTTCAATGATTCGCCCTTTGGGCAGACCGCCAATGCCGAGCGCGATATCAAGACCGAGCGAGCCGGTCGAGACCGCTTCGATATCCATGGTCTGCTTGTCGCCGAGCCGCATCACGGAGCCCTTGCCAAAGGACCGCTCAATGTTCGACAGGGCGGTTTCGAGTGCTTTCTGCTTATCCACGCCGGATTCCTTGTCCACGAGTTGCAATGCGGGTTTGGCCATGAGTCGTCTCCTTAGGTCCATATCTGGCCCTGCATTGCAAGACCGGCGTTTCATCTGAAGAGCAGTCTGTACCACAAATGTTCCGGAGAACAAAACAAAAACTTCTGCCGTGCGCAGAAAGCTTGCGGAAGCGGCCCGCATCCGCCTAGACTCGGCCGCGACGGAAGCGGGCTGACCAGCGAGGCGATGGCTTTGACATCTATCCTGAAGACCGGTGTGGCAGGCGCAGCGCTGCTTGCGGCGATGGACCTGCCCGGCCTCTCGCATGCGCAGGAAACCAACGATCCCGGCGAGGCGCCGCCGACGACGCTGCCCTTCGAGCCGACCGTTCCGTCTGCCCCGCCGACGCGGCCGACCTATCCACAACCTCAATCGCCCCCTCCCCCGCCAACCGATCCGGTCTGCTTGGAAATCGGGCCGATTATCCGCGCCGGCGTCACCGCTTCACGTTTTGCGACCCTGTCACCTGCAACCGCCGCCGGCGGGACGATCGGCCGGTATGATGCGGGCGAGGCGTTTAATTCGATCGGTATTTCCTATTGCACGGTGGTCATTCCCGCCGCTGCGGCGCTGACCGCGGACAGCCCCTACAATCAGGTGACCTGCCAGATCGCGATCGAACATGGGGAGACAGCCTATGTGGAGGATCTGAGAGAGAGCCGCGCCCCGCTCGCCGAACAGATTGCAGCCTGCCCGGCCATGGCCCGCTGGACGTCGGCGCCGCCGGAGCCTGCCGGGGCCGCTTCCTCCGGTCTTGTCGAGGATCATATCTTCTCTCACCCGGACGTGGCCGTCGAAATCGCGCTGCAGATAAGGCATCACGAGAAAGCCGGCGACTGGCCCGCCTCGCATCTGCGCGCCCTGAGCCTGGTCTTCCGGACACCCAATCCCGACAGGCCGCCTCCGGACGAGCCTGAGGAGACAGCGGCAGAGCCAGCCGAATAGGGCCCGGCCCTGAAGACATGTCATGGGGGCTTTCTTCCTGGCCGCAATCGCCGCATTATGGAGCGATGCTGACACGAACCGGAAAATCACAAGGCGAAGCGCGCCTGCGCTACCTCGATGCTGATCTCGAAGTGATCGAGCCTGGCGATTATGTCGTCTGCGCAGTCACCGGCCGGAAAATTCCGCTACAGGCGCTTCGCTATTGGAGCGTCGACCATCAGGAAGCCTATATCGATGCGGAAGCGGCAGCCTCGCGCATGGTCGAAGGGCGCAGCTGAGCGGCATGTTTGTCCTGCGCGATCTTGTCCTGCCCGCGCTGTTCGTCTTTCTGCCGGTCGGGCCTGCCACGGCCGACGAGGCTGGCGAGCTTGCCTGCGGCGGCATTGCCAAGCAGAGCGGCCTTCTGGTCTGCACAGGCCCATCGGATATCAAGATCGACATTGCCGCCCCAGACGGGAGCGCGGCGCGCACCGTCGCCACAGATGCAGACGGGCGGGTATTCATTGGCCTGATGCAGGACGAAGCCAGCGCGCTGATCCTCACCCCGCAGCAGGAGTCGATTGAGCCGGTGAAGGTGGATGTGGCGGCGCGCGAGGATGATTACCGCGTCATCCGGGGGCTCGATTGCGACAAGGTCGATGCACGCACTGATGCACAGAAGGCTCATGCGGCCGACAGCTGGGTGAAGAAACAGGACGCGTTTGCGAGCTTCAATGACGGCCCCGGCGCAACTCTCGGCTTCATCAAGCCGGCGGCCGGGCCAACCTCATCGCCCTTCGGCCCGACACGGAAATATATCGGCGTCGGGGCCGATGGAACCGAATGCGAGAGCACCTCGGTTCATCGCGGCTATGACATGGCTGTGCCCACCGGCACGCTGATCACTGCGCCTGCGGGCGGCACGGTCATTCTTGGCGATCCTGACCTTTATTATGAAGGCGGCGCGGTCTTCCTCGATCATGGCGGCGGACTGGTCTCGGTGTTCATGCACATGTCGCGTGTCGATGTCGAAGCTGGCGATGTCGTGGAAACCGGCGAACCGCTCGGCCTTTCGGGAAATACAGGCCGTACAACCGGGCCGCACCTGCACTGGGCCGTCAAATGGCGCAACACGGCCAGCGATGATCGGGGCGGTGACTTCTATATCGATCCGGCGCTGCTGCTCGAACTCGACGGATAATCAAGACGAATCATTTCACCGGTCACGCAACCATTTTGGTTCGAGACCGTAGGTGTCACATAGCTGTCACAAAGGATTCGGTCTCATGAATGGTCTGACATTCGAGACAAGTATTCCCCTGCTTGGTATCGCTGCGCGACTGGGCGCCGCCTGCCTGTGCGGCTTCCTGGTTGGTTTTGAGCGAGAGGCCCGCGACCGCCCGGCCGGGTTGCGAACCCATATGTTGACCGCCCTGGCAGCAGCGCTGTTCGGGATCATTGCCATTGAGATGATCGCCGTGTTTGACACCGATGACGACAGCACACAGCTCGATCCGATCCGCGTCGTCGAAGCCGTCACTGCGGGCGTGGCGTTTCTTGCCGCCGGGACGATCATCCAGTCCCGCGGAAATGTGCGCGGCCTCACGACCGGGGCTGGCATGTGGCTGGCGGGCGCCATTGGCCTTGCGTGCGGGACGGGGCTTTTGACCATCGCTTTGATTGCAACGGTGCTTGCCGTGATCATTCTGGCACCCTTGCGCATGATAGAATCCCACATCTTCGATAAATCGCCCCCGGATTACGAAAATCTGGATGAGTGATAACCGCTGCCGCCCCCCGGGCTGCAGAACAGCCTTTTTTGGAACCTATGGAGGACCTCCCATGTCGACAGACACCTATGCGATCACCAAGATCGTCGGCACTTCGAAAACATCGATCGAAGAAGCGATCGATGGCGCCCTTGCCACCGCCCGCAAGACCCTTCGCAACCTCGACTGGTTCGAAGTTGTCTCGACGCGCGGCTATATCGAGGACGGAAAAGTGGCCTATTATCAGGTCACGCTGGAGCTCGGCTTCAAGTATGATGTGAGCGGTTGAGCGCGTTTGACATTCGCCTTGCGGCCTAGGGCGTTCAACTGCATTCTCCCGTTACAAAAGGGAGGGCATCATGAAATGTCTGCTATGGAGCCTGTCGGCTGTCGCGCTGGCAGGCTGTTCCCAGCCTGACGCCTTTCCAGCCGCTGAAAAGATGCCGCCCGCGGGCTCGAATGAAATGTTGCGTGCGCCGGTAACAAGCGCCGAGGGGCTGGAAGTCCTGATCTCTGACGTCGTCATTCCGCCGGATGCGACCGTGCCGCGCCACTATCACCCCGGAGAGGAATTCCTCTACGTGATTTCCGGCTCGGCCATTCATGTCGAGGAAGGCAAGCCTGACCGGATGCTGAAAGCGGGCGACGCCTATGTCATCCCGCCAAACGCCATCCATTCGCCGCGCGGCGGCCCCGAGGGGGCGCGCGCCATCGTCTTCCGCGTGCATGTCGCCGATCAGCCTGAACGCATTCTCGTGCCCGAGGAGGGCGCTCCGCAGAACTAGGGTCTGAGCAGCGTCGATCCCACCGTTCCGCGTCCTTCAATCGCCCGGTGGGCCTCGGCGGCCTCTTCCAGCGCGAAGGTCTGGCCGACATGGGCCTTGATCGTGCCGGTTCGCATCGCGCCGAACAGGGCGGCAGAGCCGCGCCGCCAGTCTTCATCTGTGGTCAGAAAGCTGAACAGGGTGGGACGCGTCATGATGAGAGAGCCTCGGCGCGCCAGTTCGGTCGGCGCGAGAGGCTCGACGGCGCCCGATGCATTGCCATAGCTCATCCACCAGCCGCGCGGCTTCAGACTGTCCAGCGAGGCCTGCGCCGAGGATTTGCCAACGCCATCATAGGAGACGTCGACCCCTTTTCCGCCGGTGAGCGCCTTGACGCGGCCTGCGACGTCCTCATGCGAAAAGATGACTTCGTCGGCGCCTGCGTCCCGCGCGAGCTTTGCCTTCTCCTCGGTCGAGGTCACCGCCAGCACCCGCACGCCAAGCGAGGTCGCCCATGGCACGATGAGAGAGCCGACGCCGCCGGATGGCGCCCAGACAAGCGCGGTATCGCCCGGCTGTGCCTGCTTGATCTCGAACAGAAGCATCCACGCCGTCAGGCCTTTCAGCAGCGTCGCGGCGGCGTCATCCTCGCTGATGCCATCCGGCAGGGGCAGCATGCGGCTGGCCGGGCCGGTGAAATGCGTCGCATAGGTGCCGGACCCCATATAGGCGACCCGGTCGCCGGCCTTCAGGTTTTCAACGCCCTCGCCGACGGCTTCGACCGTGCCTGCGCCCTCTTGTCCGGGTGTAAAGGGAAGCTTCGCCGGATAGAGGCCCGTCCTGAAATAGGTATCGATGAAATTGAGCCCGATGGCGCTCTGACGGACCAGCGCTTCGCCCGGTCCAGGCTCCCTCGGCTCCATGGAAACCTTGGTTAAGACCTCCGGACCACCCGTCTCGTTAATCTGAATGCAATATGCGTCGCTCATGGTTAAGGCTCCCGGAATCATGATGAATTGGTGTGACCATGACCAAGATAGACCTGATCTGCGGCATTGACGAGGCCGGACGCGGCCCCTGGGCGGGGCCAGTGACGGCTGGCGCGGTCATTCTCGATCCGGCGCAACCCATTGACGGGCTGACAGATTCCAAGAAATTATGCGAGGCCAAACGCGAGGCGCTCTATACCGAAATCAAGGCCAAGGCACTTGGCTATGGCATCGGTTGGGCGAGCCCGGAAGAGATTGACAAACTGAACATTCGTGAAGCGACTTTCCTCGCCATGACCCGGGCAATCGCCATTATGGGCTATGTTCCGCAGATGATACTTGTGGATGGAAATTGCCTGCCCAAGGCCCTGCCATGCCCGGCCAATGCTATCGTGAAGGGCGATCTCATCGAGCCGGTCATCTCTGCCGCCTCGATCCTGGCAAAGGTCGCGCGCGACCGCGCCATGGAGGAATTGTCCTGCCGGTATCCCGGCTACGGATTCCGCAAGCACAAGGGCTACGGCACGGCCGACCACACCTCCGCGCTAAATGAGCTTGGGCCCTGCAGCTGCCACAGGAAGAGCTTCGCACCGGTGAAGAAAGCGCTCCAGCGCGCCGCCTGACGACGGCCTTTACGGGCTATTCGAGGCAGACCGATACGGGCCGGTCGATCAGATCGGCAACCAGGGGATCGGATGGCTCGGCGAGAAACTGCCGCGAAAACTCATTGTCGGGCGACATGGCGATCTGGCTCATCTCGTGCACGCAGTCGGCAACAGTATCTTCCACCCTTGTGAAAACGCGGAAAAACAAGGTGTCTGACAGCGCGTAAACGAAAAGCGCGCGCTCCATCTCTGGCGTCTCGGCGCCGAACCATGTATCGACATCTTCAGCCCTCAGAAGCGTTCCGGTTCCGGGCGCCTCCACTTCGTCACATGCCTCTGTGACGGCCATTTCGATCGCAAGCGCTGCAGGGTCGTCAGGGTCCGCTTCGAGCAGGGTGCGGTAAGCCAGCTTCTCCTGCCCCGCGATACAGGCAGCTTTCTCATAATCTTCCGATGTCGTCGCCGTCAGATATGTCATGGTCTGGACCACTCCGACGGCGTAGGCCTTTTTCTCAGCCTGTGAAAAATCGGCCAGTTCCCCGACCATCGCCGGCGCTATAGCGCCCTCTTCTTCGGCCAAGGCGGACAGGCCCATGGAGGCTGCGATCAGGCACGCTCCAATCGTTCTGGAAATTTTCATATGCTTGCTCCCAATTGCAGGCCGCCCATGCGTCCTCATGGGGATTAGGCGTGGGAATATGGCAGATCAGGCCACCCCAACCGTAAGAAATAGTGCAGGGGACCACCATCGACCCCTCCCAATCCGACCGCGGGGTGCCTTGAGAACGGGCCGGGTCCGCCTTGATACGGCCACGACTTCTTAACCGCTCATTAACCATATCAGCGAGACTCTGCGCGATGAATTCTCGGAGGAGGCCGCCCGATGATTGTTTTTGGGGCGCATCCCTGGTTTGGAGAAACCGGGCGCAAGTACAAGTTCAATGTGACCCTTACCGACAGGGGCATTCCAAATGGCGCGGGCATCTATGTCTTCGTGCGCCGCCGCTTCGTGTTTTTCCTGGAGCCTCTCTACGTGGGCAAGGCGACCAATCTGAAGGACCGCCTGATCGGTCATGAGCGCTGGCCGGAAGCCTGGTGGAATCGCGGCGCCACAGAGCGCCACATCCTCAAAGTGCCGAACGCCAGGGCGCGCGCCAATATCGAGGAAGACCTCATCCGGCGCTACCAGCCGGTGATGAACGACATGCTGATCCCTCGCGGTCTGCACGACGCGCCAAACGACAAGAAGCTCGCCAAGGCCTGGCGGCGCAAGCGCTTCTGGAACAAGTTCTGGTGGGGCAAGCCCCATATCAGCTAGGCGACCGGGCCGGTCCGACGCCACGTAACCCCTCGCTGACATCCCGCTTTTCTGTTTAACTCAGCAAAACAGAAAATATCGGGAGGTTTGCGTATCATGGGTGACAGCATCTTCAATCTTGGAGACATGCTCGACGCGGTCGGCAGAGAACTCGGGCCAGACAGCCCCGCTCTGATCCATGGCGAGCGGGTGATCAGCTGGCCGGACATGACGGCGCGGTCCAACAATGTCGCGCGAAACCTCCGCGCCCGCGGTGTCGAAACCGGTGACAAGGCGGGCTTCTACTTGCGCAACCAGCCGGAATACACCGAAGCGCTCGTCGCCTGCTTCAAAGGCCGGTTTACCCACGTCAACGTCAACTATCGCTATCTGGAAGATGAGCTGGTCTACATCTTCGACAATTCCGATTCCGCTGTCGTCTTTTTCGACCGCGAGTTCCGGGACAATGTCGAGCGGGTGAAGGACCGCTTGCCGAACGTGAAAGTCTGGGTCGAGATTGGCGGCGATGGCTCCGACACGCCTGATTATGCGATTGCCTATGAAGACCTCGCCGCCGAAGGCGATGGCAGCGAGCTTGGCATAGAGCGCTCGGACGATGATCTTCTCTTCCTGTATACAGGCGGGACGACCGGCATGCCGAAAGGCGTGATGTGGAGCCACCGCATCTGGCGCGAAAGCTCGCGCGAATCCATGATCAAGATTTACGGCTTCACCCCGGAGAATATGGACCAGCACATCGCCTGGACCCATGAAGCTGGCAAGCTGTCGCGCCAGCTGCCGGCCTGCCCGCTCATGCATGGCACCGGCCTGTTCACGGCGATGGGCTCGATCATTTCGGGCGGCTGCATCGTGACGCTGGAAAACACGAAGAAATTCGACCCCGAAGAGCTTTGGGAGACGGTGGATAGGAATGG
>NZ_JBARZC010000395.1:0-5832 GCF_049649345.1 Henriciella sp.
GCGCAGGCCCAGCGCGCGCAGGGTCAACCGTTCTGTCCTGATCGTCTCAACCATGGCCGGCATCCTTCAAAACTGGCCTGTCCAGCATAGAAAAAAGGGGAGACAGCCACCTGTCTCCCCTTCGCAAGTCTTTCAGGTTCGATCAAACGGTGGCGACGACGCCCCGCCTGGCCTCGCCTTATTCTGCAGCGTCTGCCATCGGGACAACCGACACATATTGACGGTCACCGCGGGTGCGCTTGAACTCGACCTGGCCTTCTTCGAGGGCGAAGAGGGTGTGGTCCTTGCCCATGCCGACGCCCTTGCCCGGATAGGTCTTGGTGCCGCGCTGGCGGATGATGATGTTGCCCGGCACAACGTGCTGGCCGCCAAACTTCTTCACGCCGAGATATTTCGGGTTCGAATCGCGGCCGTTACGTGATGAACCGCCTGATTTCTTGTGTGCCATGAGGGCGTTCCTTCAATCTGTCCTTGAAGCCTATATCAGACTTCAGGCGTCCTTTGCCAGTTTCTTGGCCTGCTTGACCCATTCGTCACGCTCGATACGTCCGCCGAGACCGGCTTCGTCATCAAGCTCGCTGGCCTGCGTCTTGTTCAGGTCTGCAACCTGCCAGAAGTGGAAGATGCCCGCTTCGTTGAGCTTCTTCTCCATGGCCGGGCCGACACCGGTGATCTCTTTGAGATCGTCCTTCTTGCCTTCAGCCTTCTTCAGGCGGCCACGCTCGTCGGTCTTCGGCTTGGCGTCTGCCTTTGCCTCAGCCTTCGGTGCGGCCTCTTTCTTCGGGGCAGCCTCTGGCTTGGCAGCCGGGGCTTCGGTCTTCGCAGCCGCCTTGGCTTCAGCCTTCGGGGCCTCTTCCTTTTTCGGCGCAGCAGCCTTCTTCGCCGGCGCTTTCTTGCCGTCGGTCAGGATCGACGTGATCGTGACGACAGACTCAAGCTGGCGATGGCCCTTCTTGCGGCGATAGGTGTTGCGCTGACGCTTCTTCATGATCAGCTTCTTGTCGCCCTTGCGCTGGGCGGTAATCTCACCGACGACGCTTGCGCCCGACACCAGCGGGGCGCCAACCGTGACAGTCTTGCCGTCGCCCAGCATCAGGACCTCGAAGGTCACGTCTGCGCCGGCGTCAGCGCTAAGTTTCTCGACGACAATCTCATCGCCTTCGGCGACTTTATACTGTTTGCCACCAGTCTTAATGACCGCGAACATGGCCTCATCCTTCCGGAAGGTGAAATTAGTTGAGTGTCCGCACGCGTAAGGCGCCGGACATGAAGGCGCGGATAAACACCATCATCTGGCCCATGTCAAACCCTGACATGCATGAAATCCGGGGCTTGCGCCAGTTCCCCGCACACGCTATCCCCCCGCCCCACGGAGAGGTGCTAGAGTGGTTGAATAGGCTAGTCTCGAAAACTAGTGAGCTCGCAAGGGCTCCGAGGGTTCGAATCCCTCTCTCTCCGCCACTGGGACCCTGATTTGAAGACCAGATCCGGGACCTCCCCAAATCGCCCGCCACTGGCGGGCTTTTTCTTGGGCTGCGGTCTCTACCTGCACGATTTTCCCTGCTCATTCTCCAATTTTCGCCGAAAGTCTCTGAGCGCCACTTTCGCGAGATCTCTTAAGCGCCGATGCCCTTTGGCGAGCGTTCGCATAATGCGGTGTATGTGAAGCAGATGGGCGTGTTTGCATCCGCCTCTCACCCCTTTTTCCATTTTGCACGCAACCTGCCTCAGCGATTATCGACTCCCGATTTTTATAGGGAGACATTGAGTCGAGCGGGGCAATGGAATGCGTGCCGATATCGATAATATTGCGCCCCCCCGCCCACGCGCTTCTCACTTTGAAATCCGAAATTGCTCGCCTATCGGTCGGGCCGGTGCGAGTACCCGTGCGACCTGGTCAATTACAAGCGTATTCGGAATATTGATCGTCGCCGATGCACGCTCATCCGTCGCGGATGCACTGGCTATAAGCCTGTACTCACCCGCCTCTACTATCCATTCGGAGCCCTCCGGATCAAACGAGGCGAGTGTCTTTGTCGGGATTGTTAGTGAGACGCGTTCAATCTCTCCGGGCGCCAAAGGCTTGGTCTTGTTGAAGGCTTTCAGTTCACGCAGAGGCTTGTCCAGTTTGCCATCCGGCGCTTCGACATAGAGCTGCACAACTTCGCGCCCGCGCTTGCCGCCGGTATTCGTTACGTCGAGACTAACAAGAAATGCGCCGTCGCCTGCGCGCGAAACGGCAAGGTTGTCATACGAAAAGCTTGAATAGGACAGGCCATAACCGAACGGATAGGCGACGTCGCTGCTGGCCGTCACGAAGAAGCGGTAGCCAACATAAATGCCTTCCTCGTAAGCGACTTCGCTTTCGTACTGGGTCATCAGGCCACCAATGATCGGAATTGGCTTGTCGAGGTTTTCCGTGCCCGGAAAGAACAGGGCCGATGGCGTATCCGCATAGGAAATCGGAAAGGTCATTGGCAGACGCCCCGAGGGGTTCACAGCGCCTGACAAGACATCGGCGATGGCGCGACCTGCTTCCTGGCCACCCTGCCAGGGCAAAATGATGGCGTCGGCCAGATCGCGCCAGGACGCCGTTTCGATGACATTGCCAATGTTGAGGATGACAATGACGGGCTTGCCGGCGGCCCTGAAATCGGCAGAGACCGACCGAAGCATCGCCTGTTCCGTTTCAGTCAGGTCGAAATCATCGGCGACCTTTCTGTCTACGAACTCGCCGGAATTCCGGCTGATGGTGATGATGGCTGCATCATTGCGATCGGCCGCGCCAGCGATGACGTCATCGGGCAGAGCCATCTCGGCAGGACGGGCGTGCAGCAGGAATTGCTCCATGACCGTTTTCGGCTTGGGCTTGCTCGCTTCGAATTCATCAATGAAACCCCGATAGGTGCTGGCCAGGTCCTGATCTATCGTCCAGCCATGCTCGATGAGCCCGTCAGCAACGTGGATGGTGTAGGCTTCGGCAACATCGCCGCTCCCCGTGCCGCCGGACACGGTCGAATAGGCCCCCACACCAAACAGCGCGACGGTCTTAATCGATGGATCCAGTGGCAGCGTTGAACCTTCGTTCCTGAGCAGGACGGTCGCTTCGCCGGCAACGCGGCGAGCCAGCGCGGCGTTTGCGTCGAGCGGCGGTGCATTTGTTGGCTGGGGCTTGTCGGCCTTTTCGGTCCGCTGCATGGCCTGGAGAATTCGCGTCAGGTTTTCGTCGACCTTGTCTTCCGAAAGACGACCGGCCTGGAAGGCCGCGCTCAGGGCTTCGTCCACATCCGGGCCGCCCGGCATGATCAGATTGTTGCCCGCTTCGATCTGGGCAGCGGGGTCGTCGCCAGCGAACCAGTCAGTCATGACCACGCCGTCAAAGCCGAGTTCATTGCGTAGAACCTGGTCGAGCAGAGCCCGGCTCTGGGACGTGTATTCACCGTTCAGACGGTTATACGAGGTCATGATGGCCCAGGGCTCTCCTTCCTCGATCGCGATCTGAAAGCCGCGAAGGTAGAGTTCCCGAAGAGACCGTTGACCAATCAGCGTGTCGACAACGAACCGGTTGGTTTCCTGATTGTTGGCGACGAAATGCTTGAGCGTTCCGCCCACCCCCTTGGACTGCATGCCGCGCACCGCAGCACCGGCCATCTTTCCGCTCAGGAGGGGGTCTTCGGAATAGTACTCGAAGTTGCGGCCGGTGAGCGGGTTGCGGTGAAGGTTCATGCCCGGCGCAAGAATGATGTCGACGCCATAGGCCACGGCTTCGCTGCCCATCGCCGCTCCAACCGATTCAGCAAGATCCATATCCCAGCTCGAAGCGATCAGCGTCGCAATGGGAAAGGCCGTCGCATATTGCTTTTCTCCGGTTTCGGGATGCTCCGGTGACAGCCGAAGTCCGGCGGGCCCATCTGCGAGGACGAGCGATGAAATGCCCTTATCCTCGATTGCGTAAGTGTAGCCAGCCGCCCCCGGAACGAACCGGTCCGTGTCGGCCATTCTTTCGTGGCTGAGCGAGAATCCCTGCCCGGTCAGAAGCTTCAGCTTCTCCTCGATGGTCAGGTCGTCGAGCTTTGCCATGGTGGAGTCCTCCGTGGCGGTCATATCTTTGCCGGTTCCGCTGACTGACAGTTCGGCCTTGTTTGCCGCACCCGCGCAACCAACAAGAGCCAAGCCTGAACAGAGCGCCACAAGGTTTTTTTTCCTGCGTGCTGAACGTCTCGCCGATTTCATACTTTCTCTCCTCCCAAGGGGCAGGTGTGCCGGCGCATCGCCAGCAATAAGTCCAAGCCTGACCCGAAACATCGCATAACTTTCCATATGGAAAGTTTTGCTGCAAGAGGCAAATCTGGTTTAGGATCGAAATCGAAGTCGGCTCAAAGCGGGCGACACCAAATGCACAGGCCAAAACGCATGGTAGAGCCGAAGTCTTACGCGCAGCCAACCCGGCGCCCACCCAGCCATCCGCGCGCCGAAGAAAGCCGCACCCGGATCATGTCAGAGGCCCGGCGCCTGTTTGCCCAACGAGGCTTCGATGGCGCGAATATTAGGGAAATCGCTGAGAAAGCGGGCGTTACACATACGCTCATCCGCTATCACTTCGGCAGCAAGGAACAGCTCTGGAAGGATGTGGTAACCGATATGTTCCGCCGGCTTGACCGCGAAGTAAGCGGGCCGGAAACCGAAAAACTGAAATATGAAACTGTCGACGATCTTCGGATTTTTCTGCGCCGCTATGTCAAATACTGCGCAAAAAATCCGGATCAGATCCGCATCATGTTTCACGAATCGATCGCGGGTGGTGATCGTCTGGACTGGATGGTCAAATACATTCTGAAGAGCCACCAGACGCTGACACCGTTCTTTCGGCACCTGATGGACAAGGGGCAACTTCCCGACGTTTTCCTGGTCTCGCTCTTCTATGCCGTGTCGACCATCTGCCAGATTCCGTTTGCCTTCTCCACCACGATCAAGAAGCTTTACGGCGTCGATATGCAAAGCGAAGCGGCGACAGAAGCCCATGTCGATGCTGTGCTCGCCATCCTGCTTCGCGACGCTCCCGATGCTGATCTGAAGCGGCCAGCGCTTCCTGCCTGGACGAAGATTTGACCCACTGAACGGCGCAAGACCCCAAGGTAGAAATCGATCTCTGAGCTTGACAACTTTCCAATTGTAAAGTTTTCCGTATGGAAAGTTTGCGTGGGAGGAATTTATGCGCATTGGTAACTGGCTTCTTTGTACGGCGTGTTCGGCAGCGGTTCTGGGCGGAGGGTTTGCTCAGGCCCAGGAGTCCGGGCCGGACGACGGTGATCGCCGGCTCGGCACGGTGACGGTGACCGCACAGAAGGTCGAACAGAACCTCCAGGACGTTCCAATCTCCATCACGGCGATTGGCGGCGACGATCTCGCAGCGCGGCAGATCGACGGATTCGATCAGCTCCAGTACGTCGCGCCCGGGATCACCTTCAACAACGGCGTGAATGCGCGCCAGTCAGCCTCCTCGATCCGCGGCATCGGGACCGGCCTGTTCAATATCGGCATTGAAGCGAGCGTGGCCGTTGCGGTCGATGGCGTCATCCTGGGCCGCGAGGGGGCAGGCATCTTCGACCTCGCCGACGTGGAGCGTGTCGAAGTGCTGCGCGGTCCCCAGGGCACCCTGTTCGGCAAGAACGCCTCGGCAGGTGTGATCTCGATCGTGACGAAGAACCCGACCGATGAATTCGAGGCCAATGTGTCCGGGTCCTATGGCTCCTTCAACGAAATCAACCTGAACGGCGCCATCTCCGGTCCGATTGCCGACGGCGTGACCGCCCGCCTCTCGGCCTATTCGAA
>NZ_JBARZC010000396.1:0-5368 GCF_049649345.1 Henriciella sp.
ATCATGCAGATTGCCTCGCCGACAACACTCTGCAAGCCTGCCAGCGCATGGGCCGTTTCATTCGGCAGGATGACAGAGTCAGGATCGTCCTGGATCGGCGCGAGCGTTCCATCGAAATCGAGAAACAGCGCTGTTTGTGCGTTGAGGCGGGGCAGGTCTGTCATTGTGGAACTCAAGCTTCGTTAACACCGAGATCGCGCAGGAATTTCTGGCGCCACCAGGAAATGTCCTCGCTTGCCACCGTCCGGCGCAGTTTTTCCCAGCGCGTCCGGCGTTCTTCGACCGTCATTTCAAGCGCCTGATTGATTGTTTCGGCGACGCTGAACGTATCGTGTGGATTGACGATAAGCGCATCGGACAATTGCTCTGCTGCGCCGGCAAATTGCGACAGGATGAGAACGCCGGGATCGTCCGGGTCCTGCGCCATCACATATTCCTTGGCGACAAGATTCATGCCGTCCCGCAGCGGTGTGACGAGGCAGACACGGGCGATCCTGTAGAGGCCCGCCAGCACACGCCGGTCGTATGAGCGGGCGAGATAGCGCAGCGGGATCCAGTCAAGGTCGCCATAATCGCCATTGATGCGGCCAGCCAGTTCGTCGAGCTGGATGCGCAGGTCACGGTATTCCTCGACCTTTGAGCGGGACGGCGGCGCAATCTGCGTCACCGACACCTTGCCGCGCGTCGTCGGGAAATGGTCGAACAGCTTGCCGACTGCCTCGAAGCGCTGGGGCAGGCCCTTTGAATAGTCCATGCGGTCGACGCCGAGAACGAGATTGCGCCCGCCGAGGAAGCGGCCGATCCGCGTCGCCGCTGTCTTGGCCGTTTCGCTGGTGGCGGCCTTTGCGAATTTCTCGGCCTCAATGCCAATCGGATAGGCATTGGCGCGAATACGCCGGCCGAACACGCTGACCCAGCCATCGCCTTCATCGGCGGCGTCATAATTCTCAACGAGATAGCGCACGAAATTGGCCCGGTCGGTCTTGGACTGGAACCCCAGCACGCTGAAATCAGCCATGGCGCGGGCAATCTGCTCATGCTCGGGCAGGGCCTGGAACACTTCCGGTGAGGGAAACGGGATGTGCAGGAAAAAGCCGATCGGGCCGGTCCAGCCGCCTTCGCGCAAATAGCCGCCCATCAGCAGAAAGTGGTAATCGTGTACCCAGACGCTGTCGCCATCCTCAAGACGCGGCACGACGAGGTTTGCAATCCGCTTGTTGACCGCGGCATAGGTCTCAAAGTCGGTATTTCCGAAATGGGCCAGGTCGACCCGGTAGTGGAAAACCGGCCAGATCACCCGGTTGGCGTATTGCAGATAGAAGCCATCATGTTCGGCTTCGGTAAAGTCGGTGACGACGAAATCGACGCCTTCATCGGAGAACGTCTCCGGTTCAGCCGCGACCTCATCGACAATATTTCCAGACCAGCCGAACCACATGCCGCCTGTCGAGGTCAGTGATTCCCAGACGGCAACGGCAAGACCGCCTGCGCGTGCGCTTGGATCAGCGGCGGTGCGGTTCGAAATGGCGATCAGTCTTCCCATCGGCCTATTCAGTGCCCCTGTGTGCGATGAGTTTCAACATCCCCGTGAAAATATAAGTTTTTTGCTGTGATTATGCCTAATCAGACAGCAGGTGGGCGATCACGGCCCCGGGCGGCGCGCCGGGTGTTTTGAGAAATAGCGTTCTGCATAAAAAAGTGCAGCCGCGTGGTGGGTTTGTTTCGGCCCGTCGAAGTCATAGGCCAGAAAGTCTGCATAGGGTATAAGGACTGGGTCGATCTCTTCATTCGGGTCAGGGTGCGCGATCCCTACGGGAGTGGCATCAAACCCTATAAAGAAGCTGATCTGGTTGTTCTGGTTCGCCCAATTGGCATAGGCGCATCCCGTGCAGACCAGTGTGCTGCAACGATATCCCGTCTCTTCTTCGAGTTCGCGGGCAGCGGTCATCGAGATGCTCTGATCCTCAGGATCGCATGCGCCGCCAGGCAAACCTAATGTGATGGCTTGCGCCCCATGTCTGTACTCGCGGATTGCAAGAACCTGATTGTCCGCAGTCAGCCCCAGGACACACACCCATTCCGGCGCCTCAATAATATGGAAGGGGTCGATGATCCGCCCCTCAGCCGTCTCGCAGCGGTCTGACCGAATTTTCAGCCACTTGTCTTCATAGCTTGTCCGGCTCGACTTGATGCGCCAGGGCTTCATTCCGGACGATCCGGTTTCAGATGCCGCTTCAGAAAGGCCATCCGGGTGCGCATGAGATGGGTCTGCAGGGCCTGCCCGCGAATGCCATGGCGCTGGCCGGGATAGGTCATCAGCTCGAATGTCCGGCCGTCCTCCTGCATTGCGGCCATCAGACGTGTCGTATTGTCGAAGGTGACATTGTCGTCGGCCATGCCGTGCATCAGAAGGAGCGGCGGCATGTCATGGTTCAGCCGATCCAGATGATAGAACACCGATGATTTTTCATAACCCTCCGGATTGTCCTGAGGCGTGCGCATGTAGCGCTCGGTGTAAAAGGTGTCATAGAGCGACCAGTCCGTTACTGGCGCACCGGCGGCGGCGGCGGCAAACGTGCCTTCTGGTGCCTGCAGGATGGTCATCAGCGCCATGTAGCCGCCATAGGACCAGCCCTGAATGGCGATCCGGTCCGGATCGACAAAGGGCTGCGATTTCAGCCAGTCGACGCCGGCGAGCTGGTCGCGGACTTCCGGCCCGCCGGTCTGCTTGAAGATCACATCCTCGAACCGCTTGCCGCGATTATACGAGCCGCGATTGTCGAGCCGGAAGACGATATAGCCCTGACGGGTGAGATACTGATCCGACTGGCTCCCCCAATCGCGGTCAACCGTCTGGACGTGCGGGCCGCCATAGACCTCGATGATGACGGGGTATTTTTTTGACGGGTCGAAATCGGGCGGGGTCTGTATGGAATAATAGAGGGTCTGGCCGTCTTCGGCTTCCAGCGTGCCATAGTCCGGAACGGTGTGATCCTCGAGATAGGGAAAATAAGGGTGGCTCTCATCCAGCGCGTTTTCCTCAATCCAGGCGATCCGCTCGGCCGAGACATTGAGCAGGGGCAGAGGGACGACTAAGGTCGCGGCTGGGTTGTCATCATAGTCGGGCGTGAAACGCGGCTCGCCTTCCTGAACGCTCACGCGGTAGAGCCCGGTTTGCGGCGGCTGATCAGGGGCAGACGAGGTGGCCACATAAGAGGCACCATCCGGCGCCATCGTCACTGACCAGCTCTTGCCGGGCTGCGTCAGACGCACGGGTGGCGGGCCATCGGCGGACTGATAATTTGCGCAGGCCGGGCACTTGTCATAGCTCTGCGACACGATGCGCTGGGCGTAGAGGTGCTTTTCCAGCGGGGTGTCCATGAAGCCGGTGAAGAAGACGAGATTGTTGTCCCGGTCGATCCCTTCGATGGCAGAGACGGCCCAGTCGCCGCCTGTAACAAGCTCGCTGCTATCGCCATCCGTCGTGAACGTGCTTATGTGGCGAAAGCCGCCGCCATCCTCGCTGGTGAAGACGATCCTGTCTCCAATCGTGGCGAGATCATTCGACAAATTGATCCAGTTGCCGTGGTGTTCGACGGACAGATTGATGGGGTCGGACCAGTCCGGCGCAGCGACACTGCGCCAGCGTTTGATCGACTGGTCGCGGCCCATGAGCTGATAGGTCAGCCGTTCGCCCGTCCAGTTGACGCGGACGAGATACTGATCTGTCGCCGGGCCGAAATCCTCCATTCTCCAGTCGACCTGGCTGGCCTCGCCGGTGTCCATGTCGCGCACGAACAGATCGACAATCGCATTGGGCCGCCCGGCGCGCGGATAGCGCTGCTCGATCACCGTGACTTCCTCGGCGGCGATATCGAAGCGCGGGATGATATCGACCGTGCTTTCATCGACGCGCGTATAGGCGATGTAGCGCTCGTCCGGGCTCCACCAATAGCCCGTATAGCGGCTCATTTCTTCCTGAGCGACAAACTCGGCGACACCGTAGGAAATCGCCTTTTCCGGCTCGGCATCGGGGGTGACCTGGCGTTCCGCGTCGGTGGCAAGATCGATGACGAAGACGGCGCCATCGCGAACGAAGGAAACATAATTGCCGCGCGGGGAGACCTTGGCGTCATATTCGAAAGCGTCCGTCTCGGTGAGCTGGCGCGTCTGCGGCCCGTCCTGACCAAGCGTCACGAGATGAAGATCGCCGCCGAGGGGGACGAGGATCGTATCCGCTGTACCCCAGTCATAATCGACGATGCCCTTTCGGCCGGCGATGCGCTTGCGCTCACGCAGCGCTTTTTCTTCCTCCGACAGCTCGACCTCTTCGGGCTGGAGCAAGGTGGAGTCGACCAGCATGGACTGTTCGCCCGTGACCACATCAAACTGCCAGAGATCATACCGGCTGGAATCACTCTCGCGAGCTTTCAGGAAAGTCACGCGGCTGCCGTCAGGCGAATACTTCACCCCCGCCGGCGAAGGCCCGTTCAGCGACGGGGAGGCATAGAGACGTTCAAGGGTGAATTCGTTTACGGGCAAGTCGGAGGACTCCTGAGCAATAAGATGTCCGGTGCCCACGGTCAGGAACGACCAGAGGGCTGCAAGTTTCAGAACACGAAGCTTCATGCGCATTCCGTAGACGTGCGCCCAATCGCAATCAAGCGGGGCGACTTGCCTGAAGGCAGCGACGCGTGCGGATCCTTACCAGTGACTTTTTGAACCGCCGCCGGCGAGACCCGTCGGCAACTAATCTGCTTGGAACACTCGCCGGATGATAGCGTTCATCCAGTATCGAATAGAAAGAAAGAGAGAGACAGATGAAACGACTACTGACCGCAACAGCAATCGGTGCACTCACAGTCACAGGTGCAATGGCCCAGACTGCCGGCACCGACGAATACGTTCGTGTCCGCGACATCATCGGCGGCGACATCATGACGATGAACGAGGCTGATGACGAATTCGAATGGGAAGCTGATACCTATTACGAAGAAGTCGGCCCCGAGTGGAACGATATTGGTGAGATCGAGGACGTCATCCTCGACCAGAGCGGCATGGTAGTCGGCATCGTGGCAGAAGTCGGCGGTGTTCTCGACCTAGGTGACAAGCACGTCTTCCTGCCGGTTGCAGACATCCGCCTCGTGGCAGATGGTGAAGACGAGTTCGTCTATGTGACCCGCTTTAACGAGGAAGACCTCGAAGAACTCGAGGATATCGACGAGACCTGGTGGAAGTAATCCCCTAAATCGATAAAGTCCTCAGACTGAAGAAACGCTGCCGGAAACCGGCGGCGTTTTTTTTTGCCATCAGTGCGGGCCCAGCGCTTGTGCTGCGAGGCCCAGAGAGCAGGGGAAGGAGGCTAGTC
>NZ_JBARZC010000397.1:0-13386 GCF_049649345.1 Henriciella sp.
ACATCACCCAGATCCACTGTCGCATCGGTGAGAACACCCGGCACAGTAACGCCGGTTGCCTTCACATCATGCGGCGTGACCCCGAGGATCAGCTCTGCTGCAATGTTCTTGGTGAAGAAATAGGTAATGTCGAGTTCCGGCACATACTGGTCGCTAATATCGACTGTGCCTGGAAGCGCAGTCCCGCCGACAGAGAGGCTTGCCGCCTCGTCCGGCAGCACACCGATCACACGGCCGCGCACCATCCACGGGCTATCACCCTCTTCCGCCACAGCAGCGCCGGCGGCCCCAAAAAGGGCGCTAGTTGCCAAAAGGCCTGCCAAAAAAACGCGTTTCATCTCGAACTCCTCTCACTGAGACGAGTGAACCTAAGGCGTTGATAATACAGAATGAAATTTGTCGTTGCGTCGCGCGCCTGCATGCCGCGCGGCGCATGCGCCCATCTAAGCAATTGTCCTTATCGACGGTGCCAGCCATGCCGTTCAGAGTGAAACATTCGTCTTCTCGCCCGTCGCTGACCCTGCACCGGCAGGCCGGGTCTGGAATTTTCTGTCGAAACATCCGACATTGCAGCCATGGCACACGTTGAACCGCACACGCATGTCCACGCGAATACGCCCTGCAGTCCGCAGGACGTCGAGGCCTTCCTGTCCGAGGCTGAAGCTCTGTCCGCCCGAAAAGGCCAGCGGCTGACCAGGATCCGCCGCAGGGTGCTGCGCCTGCTGCTGGAAAGCGCCGAGCCGTCCAAGGCCTATGACCTGCTCGCCAATCTCGACGGCGAAGGCTCCGCCAAGCCGCCGACGGTATATCGCGCGCTCGATTTCCTCCAGGAGGTCGGCCTCGCCCACAAGATCGAAAGTCTCAACGCCTATGTCGCCTGCGGGCATACCAGCCACAAGCACTCTGCGGTCTTCCTGATCTGCGACGAATGTGGCGCCGCCGAGGAGCTTCACGCGACAGCAACGACGGATGCGCTCCAAGCCGAAACCAGCGCAGCCGGCTTCGAGATGCGCCATGCTGTGATCGAGGCCCGTGGTATCTGCCGGGACTGCGCCGCGTGAAATGGGCGCTGGTCGCCCTGACGGCGTGTGCCGCCCTCCCTCATGCCCATGCCAGCAACGAAGACTTTCAAACCGCTGCTTCGAGCGGGCCATGGTCAGGCTGCGTCTTCGAGGATGGTTATGATCCCTACCCCATCGTCCTGACGCCGCGCGGGGAGGACTTTTTCGTCTCCTATCCGGGGCTTTGCACAGGCGGGCATATCGGCCCGGAACTCGACGCCCCCTATGACGCGATCGAGATCATCATCGTCAACCCGGACCGGTGCCTGCAGGGCTTGCCGCTGACCTACACGCTCGAACGCGATGAGCTGCGCATCGACTATCATGCGGGCGCCGCGGGTGCCTTCGCCTTGCTGCAGCGAACGCCGCCCGGTATGACCCACCCTGCCTGCAGCACTGAGGAGGCAATTTCGTGATCGATCTCTGGAAAGGCATCGCCAATACCTGGGATTGCGACGAGATGGGCCACATGAATGTCCGGGTCTATATCGAGAAGGCGTTTGAGGGGCTCGGGACGCTTGCGGGCGCCTGCCATCTCGGCCACGCCTTCAAGCCGGACGCCCCTTCGACGCTGGTCCCGGCCCAGCAGCACATCCGTTTCATGAAGGAAGTTCACCCCGGTTTTCCGATGTGGATGACGGGCTGCGTGCTGGAGCTCAAAGACACTGAGGCGACTATCTATCAGGAAATGCGCCATGGCGACGGGTCTGTCGCTGCGGCGTTCCGGACCAGGCTGATCCATGCTGACGCGACCAGCCTGAAACCCTTCGCCTGGAGCCAGCGGGCCCGTAAGGCGCTCGACGCGCTTAAAGCCGAGCCACCGAAAGAGACTGCCCCCCGCGGCATTGATCTCAGCCGCGCGCCGCTCACCAATCCAGACATCAGCCAGCAGATCGCGAAGGAGCGCGGGGCGAAAGTCATCGGTCTTGGCATGGTCCCGCCGCAGGATTGCGATGTGTTCGGGCGGATGCGTCCGCACATGTTCATCGGACGCGTATCGGACTCGGTGCCTACCCTGCTGCATGACTGGCGCACGCGCGTCGCCAGCGCAGATCCGGACGTGCGGATGGGCGGCGCCGTGCTCGAAAACCGGATCATCTATCGCCGCTGGCCGAAAGCCGGAGACCTGTTTGAAATCCGCTCCTCGCTCGGCCGCGTCGAGGAGAAGGTTCATTCCCTCGTGCACTGGATGCTCGATCCGGTCACAGGCCTGCCCTGGATGACAGCGGAAGCTGTCGCGGTGACGTTTGACCTGAACAAGCGCAAGGTGATTGCGACGCCGAAGCCGTTAATGGACGAACTCGCAGAGATCGCGCCCGGCAAGCTCAGCCTCTGAGCGTCTTGGCTCAGCCGCTTCCGTGCAGGCTGCGCCGCATGGACCCTTCATCACCCGCCGCAAAGCCCTCGATCAGCCGCGCAATCGCCACGGACAGCTCATCGCGCACTTCATAGGGCACCTCCATCGGGTGGAAATGGCTCGTATTCGGGCGTTCTTTCAGGACCAGGTCAGGGTTCTTGCGGATCATCAGGTCGGTGACCTTTTCCGACAGAACCGGCTTCTGCTCAGGGCGCAGCACAACGATCGGAATTTTCTTCTTCCGGATCTTGCGCAGCGCGCCCCAGGGCTGATTGCGCTGGCCGTTAAACGTCGCTGCTTCCCATTTTGGCGCGCAGTTGATCCGCCAGACCTGCTCGTCAGCATAGGGCCCGTTCTCATCGACGCGGGAAAAGCCGTCCATGATGTAATCGTCGAGAAAAGGCTGGCGCCAAGATTTGAACGCGCCCTTGCCCGCATAGGATTGCCGGATCGCCTCCTGGCTTGGGAACTCCGCGCGCCGCTTTCTGGCCTGACGCGCCATCTGATTGCCGCCGCTCAGCAAGGGCCGCAGGAATGGCAGCGCATGGGCAATAAAATAGAAGCGGCGCGACAGGATGACCGGGTCGACCAGCACAAGCCCCTTCACCAGATCCGGCCGCTTGCCTGCCACGAGAAGCGAGACACAGCCGCCCATTGAATGGCCGGCCAGCACGACAGGCCGCGTTGCATTCCTGTCGAGAAACTCGATCACGTCATCGCGGTGGCGATGCCAGGATTTCATCTTGCCCGGATCGGCTGTGCGGGTCGTGCGCCCATGTCCGCGCATATCGAGAGCCGTCACCTTTGTGCGAAGGCCGAGGGGGGCAAGCAATGACTGATAGGTCATCGCATTGAAGCCTGTTGCATGCAGCCAGAGGGCGGCCATCTCCAGGGCGGGATTGCCAAACTCGATGGCCTGCATGTCGCCATCAGCGAATTCAGTGAAATAGCGCCGCATCAGATCGACCCGAAGACCTTTCTGAGGAGTTCCGTGGTGCGTGCCACAGGATTCTCTCGGATCTGCTTTTCCTCAAGCGCGAGATAATCGAACATGCCATCGAGACCCATATTGACCGCATGTGTGGTCAGCGAGGATTTGTAATCGGTCGCCGCGACAGCCAGCATCGGCACGCTGGACGTGACTGAATCGAGAGCCTGGTAAGCGCCGGAACTTTCGAGCGCAGCCTCGACATAGGGCGTGAAGAGCGAACGCAGCGAGGTTTCCGTCTTGCCGCGCATGAAGTCTGTCGCGGCTGTATCTCCGCCCTGCAACAGCCCGACGGCGTCCTCGATAGTGATGGCTTTCACCGCATCAATTACGATTGCCTTGCCAGCCGGCACGGCGTCTTCGGCGGCCCGGTTCATGCGCAGCTGAAGATCATCCAGCGGACCGGCGAGCCCAATCTTTGAAAGTTCCCCCTGAACCTCTCCGAGCCGGCCGGGCAGCGGAATACGGATCTGTGGATCGGCCCAGTACCCGTCCTGAACCCCAATCCGGGCGGCCACTCGCTCGGTTCCGATTTCAAGCGCCTGGCGAAGCCCTGCATCGATTTCGTATTGCGACAGGCCTTCTACCGATCCCGCAGGATAAGAGCCCAGAATCTCGCCGAAGACAGGGCCGAGGCCGCCAAACGTGCCATCGGTTTCGCATCCGGCTGGCAGGAGGCATAGGGTCAAAGCTCCTGCCACCAATGTACGCATCGTTCATCTCCCTGCTGGGCCTTGCTCAGTGACAGACACTGTAATGTGTCACCATGGCGGAATTTGGCCCGCGATCTCGACTCTGCACCCGTAGTGGGCTTCGTGTAAAGCGCGCTCACGCGGCGTCAGCGAGAGATTTCAGGATCAGTTTGGTCTGGGCCGGCTTGGCCAGCACAGAGACGTCAGGCCATTTGGCTTTCAGCCCGGACAAATCCCCGCGGCCTGTGTAGAAAATAAAGGGGATGCTGCGCGCTCTGAGGGCCTCTGCCACAGGCAGAGAATCGTATGGATCGAGATTGTAATCAAGCAGCGCCACGTCGATTTCCAGCGCTTTCGCCATCTTCATTGCATCGTCCAGCCCGTTGGCCACACCAACAACTGTGCCACCATGCGCCTCGACCGAAAATTTCAGGTCAAGCGCAATGAACGGTTCGTCTTCTACGATCAGCACATTTTTGGAATGAAGCTGTGTCATGAGGCGTCGTCAGGTTTTAGCGAGTTGAAGTAAATGGACGTAAGTCGGATAGACGACAGGCCTTAAGACAGTCTGAAGATCGCCGTCGCCTTGATGATGACGCGCTCACCCTGTTTCGCGTACGCATGCATGAAGAGGAGCGAGCGTGTTTGCCGGTCGATCTCTGAGGAAAGCGCAACCTCCCCGCCGGAAACCTCTTCGCCGGTCATATCGTAGCTGACGGAAACCACCGCCACGGCCCGCGCCCCCGCCAAAGTGGTGGCATGAGCTTGCAGCGCGCGCATCACGACAGCGCTCAACACGCTGATATCATTTGCGGCAAGCTCGGCCTTAGCCAGACCTTCCTGCTCTATCTCAATGGCCGGAAACGTCTCGGCTGAATGCGTAACAGTCATGGCGGCTAGCTAGGCTGCGCCGGGCCAAAAGAAAAGGCCTGCCGCACCGAGAGGTGACGGGCAGGCCTTCGCGAGCGCCGAAATTTCTGGTTTGCGTAAAGCGCCTCAGGCCACAGCGGCGGCGCGGTCCTCTCCAGCAGCCGTGTCGACGACGATCAGGTCGCCGAGGTGTCCGATACCGCGAATGTCGTAGGCCTGCTCCATGTAGCTGCCAACGCAGCCGAGAAGTTTGCCGATCTCTGCATGGCCAAGACCGATCTCGTGCAGTTTCGTGAACATGCCCATCGACACGTGCTGACGCCCACCCGGCGTCTGTTCTATGAGACGGGCAATCGTGCCGGTTGATGCACCGGTCTGCGCCCCGGTCGTGGCCGAGAGTGTCCGCGCGCCAGGCATGCGGGAGAATACTTTTTCGATAAGCGGCGCGCCTTGGCGCTCTGCCGTATTGAACAGGACACCAAGCGCCTGACGGGCGGATGCCTCATCAAGACCTGTGGTCTTCGCAGTGGTGGAAATCAGCTCGTTGAGCATTGGTTCGGCCTCCTCGTCGCTTCGTCTGGGACTTCAGAGACTACAGGCCCGCTCTTGCCCGAAGGTTACTGAAACCCCGTCCGAGCGTTCATTTTTCGGCCTCAATCCTTAAGCGCCGTTAGGGCCGGGTAAAAATTTTGCGCGATTTCATTAACCTTTGGGATGCCTACATCCGCTCCGGTGCTTCGATACCGAGGATGCCAAGACCTGTTTCAAGCTGCTTGAGAACAGCCTCGCACAGCGCCAGCCGCGAGCCGCGCAGGACCGGATCGGTTTCGTTTGCGACTGGATGGGCCGCATAGAGCGCGCTGAAAGCCTGGGCTAGCGAGTAGACATGCTCACACAATATGTGCGGCTGGCGTTTGGCGTGGGACTGGGCCAGCGCATTGGCGAACCCGTCCATGGCCAGCACGAGCGCGCGTTCGGTCTCGCTCTCGATCTTCACATCTGCCGGCTGGTGACCCGCTTCCCTGGCGCGGCGCAGCAGCGACTTGATCCGCACGACCGCATAGAGAAGGTAAGGCCCGGTCTTGCCCTCAAAGCTCGTGAAACGCTCAAGATCGAAAACGTAATTCGTCGTGCGCACATTCTGCAGGTCAGCAAAACGAAGCGCGGCGCGGGCCACAAGCGCGGCAATATTCGCGCGCTCATCCTCACCAATCTCGCCGGAAAGACCGGCCTCACCGATCTTCTTCTCAGCTTCCTCAAGCGCCATGCGATTAAGGTCCGCCAGCCTCAACACCCCGCCCTCGCGCGTCTTGAACGGCTTTCCATCCGTCCCGTTCACCGTGCCGAAGCCGATGTGTTCGAGCCTGTCTTCCGCAATCAGCCCGGCCATATCAGCGGCGCGGAACACCTGTTCGAAATGTAGCGCCTGGCGCTGGTCGACCACATAGAGCATCCGGTCAGGACCGATCTCCTCCATCCGGTCGACGATCGTCGCCAGGTCCGTCGCGTGATAGCCCGTGCCGCCGCGCGAGTTGATCAGCATGAAGGGTGGCATGTCCTTCTTGTCGCTCTCGCGCGCCACATCAATGATCCAGGCGCCGTCATCGAGCTTGGCCAGCCCCTTGGCCTTCAGATCCTCGACCATGTCCGGGATCAGCCCGTCGACATCGCTCTCGCCTTTCCAGAGGTCGAACGCCACCCCGGGAAACGCGTAATCAACCTTCAGCGCCTCGACCGAGACATTGATGAAATGGCGCAGCAGCGCGCGATAACCGGGATGGCCCGCCTGCATTTCAGCGACCGCCAGCTGGCTCGCTTCATTGCGCGCCGGGTCTTCCTTGGCCTTGGCGGAAGCCTGCGGATAGAGCCGGCCGAGATCCTCGATCGTGACCGGCGGCGCTGCCGGGTACGGACCCCGAAAGTCCGGGTTGAAATACACAAGGTCAGGCTGCTCGCCGAACAGCTCGGTGATCAGGTGGCCCATCTGCAGCCCCCAGTCGCCAAGATGCGCGTCGCCCGTCACATCATCGCCTAGAAAACGGAACAGCCGGCACAGCGTGTCGCCAATGACGGCCGAGCGCAGATGGCCGACATGCATGGGCTTTGCGACATTGGGTCCGCCAAAATCGATGACGACTTTTTCGGTCGTCTCAAGCTTGCCGCCGCCAGCTTTTTCGTCCGAACGGATCGTTTCGGTCTGTGCCGACAGCGCGTCGCTTGTGACCCGGATATTCAGAAAGCCAGGGCCGGCGACATCGACCCGTTCGATTGCGCCCTTGCCACCGATACGGTCGGCGATCTTGGCTGCCAGATCGCGCGGCACCAGCCCCTGTGACTTCGCCGCCCCCATGCATCCATTGCACTGAAAATCGGCAAGCTCCGGCCTGTCCGAGCGGCGCACGGCTCCCCAACGGGCCTCGAACCCTTCAGCTTCAAAGGCGGCGGCGCACGCGGCCGACAACTGCGTGACGAGATCGCTCATTCTGGCCTCGTTTGTCGTGTTCTAATTGCCTGCGTCGAGACGGTACCGGCGGCCTTCGCGATTGAAGGCCAGCTGATCTTCGGTCAGGTCAAACCCGACAATCACCTCGAAGTTTGCGCCTGAGATCGTCTCGTCCACGCGCGGAATGATAATGTCCTGAACGACTTCGCGCCGCCCATCGACCACCCCGTTTGCGAAATTCGCGTCGACCGCAAAATATTGCTTGGCGAGCACTTTGGAGCTGCGCCGCGTCACCGCGATCCAATAGGAATATTGATGGGAATTGGCGTCAGCCATCGGCCCCTTGCCGAAGGCAAAGTCGATCTCGACCTCCGCGCGCAAGGGCTCGTCCTCGACATATCGGCAGAATAGTTCAACACCCGTGATCTCGCCCGTATAGGCGATATTCGGATAAATAGGCTCCTCGGCGCCCAACTCGACGATGCGTGAGGCGTCGTAAAGAGCGGCTACAGGCGGGCATGGCCCGGCATTCTGACGCGTGTCGAGCGCCCTGGTGAGCGGGTTACTTCCACAAGATGCCAGGAACAGTCCGGCTGCCAGAACAGCAATTACGCGCATACCAAATGCCTTGTCCTCTTGGCCTGAGGCTTCAGGCCGTCCATGTAAGGGGTGCAGTGTTACCGGGCACCAGCAAATGGCGCAACGCCCCATCTGCTGTGTGCGAGGAGGAAGGCGATGACAAAGCGCAAACTGAAGATCAGGCTGGCTGCGCCGCGTGGCTTCTGCGCCGGTGTCGACCGGGCGATCCAGATTGTCGAGGAGGCGCTCGGCAAATGGGGGGCGCCTGTCTATGTGCGCCATGAGATCGTCCACAACCATCATGTCGTCTCCCGCCTCGAGGGGATGGGCGCTGTTTTCGTTGAGGAACTCGACGAATGCCCGCCGGACCGGCCGGTCGTCTTTTCCGCCCATGGCGTTCCGAAAGCCGTCCCGGCAGAGGCCGAACGCCGCGAGATGATCTATGTCGACGCGACCTGCCCGCTCGTCTCCAAGGTCCATGTCGAGGCTGAGCGCCACCACAAGGCCGGCCGCGAAATCGTCCTTATCGGCCATGCCGGCCACCCGGAAGTCGTGGGCACAATGGGCCAGCTGCCGGATGGCGCGATCGCTCTGATCGAAACGGACGAAGACGCGCGCACCTTCCAGCCAAAGGATGCCGCAAATGTCGCCTTTGTCACACAGACCACGCTGTCTGTTGACGATACCGCCGACATCGTCGCCATCCTGCAGGACCGCTTCCCCGGTATATCCACGCCGCATAAGGAAGACATCTGCTACGCCACAACCAATCGTCAGGAAGCGGTAAAGGCGATGGCGGAGGGGTGCGACCTCTTCCTCACAATCGGGGCGGAAACCTCGTCCAATTCGAAGCGCCTCGTCGAAGTCGCCAAACGCGCCGGAGCGAAGCGTTCGGAACTCGTCGCCAGCGCATCGGATGTGAACTGGGACTGGTTCGAGGCTGTCGATACGCTTGGCCTGACAGCCGGAGCGTCCGCGCCCGAAGACCTGGTGCAGGGTCTCATCGCCGCCTGCCGCGCGCGCTTTGACATAGAGGTCGAGCATGTGACGACAGCGCAGGAGACGGTCACGTTCAAACTGCCGCGTGTGCTGGCGGCAGAAGTCTAATTCTGCCCCCTTCGACCGCTTGTGGGGAGCAAGTCCCTGCAGCTTCGTCCTTCGACAGGCTCAGGATGAGGTGCGTTTCGGCGGTAAGCTCTCAACCGGCCTCACCCTGAGCCTGTCGAAGGGCGAGGCCCGGTCTTTTGCGATTGTGACACCATGGGGCTTGCCCCTCTCGCCCAGCGGCGTAGAACGCCCGCCAAGAACGGAGCCCGATATGATTCCACGCTATGCCCGCCCTGAGATGACGGCCATCTGGTCGCCGGAAGAGAAGTACGGCATCTGGCTGGAAATCGAGACGCTGGCCGCCGAAGCGATGGAAGAGCTGGGACAGATCCCGGCCGGCACGTCGAAAACTGTCCGGGAGAAAGCGAACTTCGAAGTCGAGCGCATCGATGAGATCGAAGCCGAGGTCAAACATGACGTCATCGCCTTCCTGACCAATGTCGCCGAACATGTCGGAGAGCCCGCCCGTTTCCTGCACAAGGGCATGACAAGCTCAGACGTGCTCGACACCTGCCTCAATGTGCAGCTCGTTCGCGCCGCAAACCTGCTTCTTGTCGGCATGGACCGCGTTCTGGCCGCGCTGAAGAAACGCGCCGAAGAGCACAAATACACGCCCAAGATCGGCCGCAGCCACGGCATTCACGCCGAGCCGACGACCTTTGGCGTCACGCTGGCGACCTTCTATGCCGAGTTCGCACGGGGTCGGGAGCGCCTGATTGCCGCCCGCAAGGAAGTCGCCACCTGCGCCATTTCCGGCGCTGTCGGCACCTTCGCGAATATCGACCCACGCGTTGAAGAACACGTCGCTGAGAAGCTTGGGCTGGAAGCCGAACCGGTCTCCACGCAGGTCATTCCGCGCGACCGCCACGCCATGTTTTTCGCGACGCTTGGCGTCATCGCCTCTTCAGTAGAGCGCCTCGCGACCGAAATCCGCCACCTGCAGCGCACCGAGGTCCTGGAAGCCGAGGAGTTCTTCTCCAAGGGCCAGAAGGGCTCATCGGCCATGCCGCACAAGCGCAATCCGGTGCTGACGGAAAATCTGACGGGCCTTGCCCGGCTGGTGCGCTCGGCCGTTACGCCGGCGCTCGAAAACGTCGCTCTCTGGCATGAGCGCGATATCTCCCACTCCTCGGTCGAGCGCGGCATCGGCCCGGACGCGACCATTCATCTTGATTTTGCCCTTCACCGCATGGCGGGCGTCGTCGAAAACCTGCTGATCTATCCCGACCGGATGATGTCCAACATGATGCGCCTCGGCGGCTTGCATAACTCACAGCGCGTCCTCCTCGCCCTCGTCGAAGCCGGTGTCAGCCGCGAGGATTCCTATCGCCTCGTCCAGCGCAATGCGATGCGCACCTGGGCCGGCGAAGGGGCTTTCCTCGACTTCCTGAAGGCCGATGAAGAGGTCTCGTCCAAGCTCGACGATAGCGAACTCGAAGCCCTGTTCGACCTCGACTACCACTTTAAACGCGTCGACCTGATCTTTGACCGCGTGTTTGGCGAATAGACCCGGCCGGGCGCCCTCGCGCCGCCGCGCAAATCACTTTTGACTGCCCCGGCTGCTGCGGCATAATAGTTGCAGCCCGCAGACTGCCTGTTGCTGCAGGTTGATCGCGTTGAGTTTCGGGGGACATCAAAATAGCACCATCGGTCCAAAACAGCCGCCTCGATAGCCTGCAGGTCCTGCGGGCTATCGCCGCTTTTGCGGTGGTCTATTTTCACTCGCAGAGAGCGGCGATGAATCGCAGCGGCTTCGAGGTGCCCTTTACCAGCATCGGCGCGGCTGGAGTTGATGTCTTCTTCGTCCTCTCCGGCTTCATCATGATCTACATATCGCGGCAGCGCGACGTTAATCCCCTCGAATTCGGATTCAACCGGTTTGCCCGCATCTTCCCGACCTACTGGCTGATCACGCTGATCTTTGCGCTTTCGCCGGTGCTCTTCCCAGGCGTGGTCAATAATCCGTGGGACTGGGATCTGGTACTCCAGTCGGCGCTGCTCATTCCTGTCGATCACCCCTATCAGGAAAACTCCTATTCGCTGCTCGTCTTCGTGGGATGGACGCTTCGTTTCGAGCTTCTCTTTTACGCGATCTTCGCCCTGTCCCTGTTCTCCAGGACGCAGCGGTTCGCATTGTGCGCTCTCGGCGTGTTCCTGTGTGCGTGGGCGTTCGAAATCATGTCCGGCATGGGCCCCTACGCCAAGGAGCTTGCTGGCCCCGATCTGATGATGATCGAATTCATCTACGGCATGGCGCTTGCCCAGATTCACTTTTCTCACGGCGCACAGATCATGGAGTGGGTCCGCAAGATCCCCGCCCTTGCCTATCTCGCCCTCCTGATCGTCTTACTCGCAGCCATATTCTACCTGTTTGCGCTCGGTGACCTTCGCCTTTTCAAGCTGCAGGCGGGCCTGTCCAGAGCGTTTCGGTGGGGCATTCCGGCGGTATTGCTGACGGCCACTTTCGTCTGGATGGTGCCTCGGCTTCTCACATGGCTCGGACCTGTCAGGACGGTGCTGGTGGCAGCAGGCGACGCAAGTTATTCGGTCTACCTGCTTCACATTCTGGTGATCAGATGGGTCGCCAATACTGAGATCCAGACGCTTTATTCCGGCTGGATGGGATTCTACGGATTTATCGCCACGGTCTTTGTCCTGGTCGGACTGCTGAGCTGGCTGTTATATCTGGCGTTCGAGCGGCCAAGCATCAAACTCATGAAATGGACGTGGGCGCGATACGTCGAGCGAAACAAGGCGGCGGGACCGTCTTCGACGGCGCCCGCAACACAGTCTGCCGAATAACCAAGAGCGGTATTATCCGGAGGGTCCGCCCGACCGCTCGGTCAGCTGCCAGGCAGCCTTGTCGATGTCGAGATCATCAAACTGGTCCGGATCGAAGACCGGCACTTTGACGCCCGCTTTCCGCTGAGCATCGAAATCCCTCATCACCCGCAGCCCGATCGGGAAGAGCAATGCCACGGCGAAGAGGTTTACGATGGCCAGAAGCCCCATGGTCACGTCGCTGAAGCTCAGCACGTCGCCGAGCTGGATTGTCGAGCCGAGAAGCACGAAACCGATCACCATGAACCGGTAGACATAGACCGCGAACATATTGTCCGGGATGTAGTAATCGACCGCATTCTCACCGAGATAATAGGAATACATGATCGAGGAGAAGGCGAAGAGGAAGAGCGCGAAGGCGATGAAAAACTCGGCCCAGTCGCCAACATGGTCTGCGAGCGCAAGCTGCGTCAGCACGCCCTGCACCTCATCATCGACGCCAATATAGGATTGCGTCGACAGGATGATGATCAGCGCCGTCACCGTGCACATGATGATCGTGTCGATGAAGACAGACAGCGATTGCACCATGCCCTGCTGCGCCGGGTGCTCGACATAGGCGGCGGCAGCCACATTTGGCGCAGAGCCGAGGCCAGCTTCGTTGGAAAACAGCCCGCGATTGACGCCCATCATGATCGCCCCGCCGATGCCGCCGGCCACCGCTTCATTGAAGCCGAAAGCGCTCAGGAATATCGTCGAGAACGCCGCCGGAATCTGCGGCAAATGCGTGAGGAGCACATAGAGGCCAAGCAAGGCGTAAAAGACCGCCATGACCGGCACGATGATCTCTGCCACGCTCGCAATCCGGCGCACACCGCCAAAGATGACGAGGCTGACCACCACGCCCAGCCCGATACCGGACCAGAGACGCGGCGCGCCAAACGCCGAATCCATCGAGCTTGTCGTCGCAAAGCTCTGGAAACAGATGAAGGCAAAACCGAAGGTCACAAGCAGCAGCAGTGAATAGGCAAAGCCGAGGACAGGCGCGGCGCCGCCGAGTTTCTTGCCGAGGCCATGCTTGATGTAATAGGCAGGCCCGCCGCGAAAATCGCCATTCGGCTCTTTCTGCTTGTAGACCTGAGCGAGTGTGCACTCGAAATAGCTTGTGGCCATGCCGACCAGGCCAACGATCCACATCCAGAAGATCGCCCCCGGCCCGCCCAGCGCCAGCGCGGCAGCTACGCCCGCGATATTCCCGCCGCCGACCCGTCCGGCGACAGAGAGCGCCAGAGCCTGGAAGGAGGAGGGTTGATCCGTCTCATGCTGAAAGCCCTGGCCCAGCACGGAAAACATCGAGCCGAACAGTCTGAACTGGACACCCCTGGACCAGATGGTGAAGATGAGACCAAGTGGAATGAGAACGGCGATCAGGATCTTGCCGTTGATAAGGTCGTTCAGAAAATCAAGCATGACACCCTTTTTAGGTTTGATTCTGCACTGTCTTAGAC